>JAUNBR010000006.1:21451-76180 GCA_030527015.1 Planctomycetia bacterium | reverse complement strand
GCTGAAAAAGCCTGCTTTCAGAGCCGCACAAAACGAAATTTTAAATTGGAACCAGATACATATAACATGATACACTCAGATGAGAAAAAACAGTAGTGATTATCAAAAAATTCTTCTTTCAAATATTCATATTATATTTTCTAAGCAAGAAACTTTTTATATGACCATTTTCTGAGATGACCAAAATTTTCCCACACGTAATGCAGGTAGTGGAAATAGCACCGACCAGAGGTTCTAGGTTTTTAAATTCCATACCGCCCCATAAAATGATATTCATGCCGGGTTTCAGTTCACAGTCATCTGCCACGGAGCCTGGAATAACCTCTGTAATCGTGACTTGAGGTTTTGATTCCGTGTCAATTTTTAACGTCATGCCGATGTCTGAAATCATTAAGTTTTGACCTTCCAGGACAGGCTGTAGGTGTTCATGTTCAGGTCTTTCCTGAAAGTCATGATTCGTTTCCACCGGTACCTCGAACGTCTGAACCGTATCCCCGGGAGTGCCGGCACGGTGAATTTTAAAAATAACTTTCTCTCCGTCTGGCAGACGTGGGATTCTTTCTTCCAGATCGGGGAAAAGCTCCGTCTTTCCTTCGATGCACGTTTCCAGGATTAAATCATTTTGTTTAATTCCTGCCTTTTCTGCCGGGGACCCTTTCTTAACCTGAGTGACACGGAACGCGAACTTTAACGGCAGATTCCGACGTTTTAATTCGGAAACATTTACATTCGTGATTTCCAGACCCACGTGTTTTCTTTCGACTTTTCCTTTTTCTTTCAGCTGCTCATACACCCACCGCGCCACGCTGGAGGGAATGGAAAATCCGATTCCTTGTGGTGTGTCACGTTTTGCGTAACGAGAAGTGGTGATACCGACCAGTTCTCCTTTCAGATTTACCAGTGCTCCACCGCTGTTTCCCGGATTAATTAACGCGTCTGTCTGAATCATGTCCCTGCGGTGCGCGCCAGGATGCGCACGGTATTTCGCGCTGACGATTCCGTAACTGACCGACGTTCCTAACGAAAATGGTGAGCCGACACTCAGTACCGATTCTCCCAATTTTAAATCATCGGACGATCCGAAATCTAAAAACGGCAGTGGTTTTTTCGCGTCAATTTTTATTACGCCGATATCCGAAACGCTGTCATAATGAATGCTTTTCGATTCATACAGAATCCCTTCCTCGGTTTCGACATATACCCGTTCTTTCCCTTTCAGCACATGGGCGTTCGTGAGGATCCATCCGTCCGCGGAGATGATGACCCCAGAACCGTTCGAGGATGGAAAAAAACTTTCATCATGCATTACCTCTACGACTGCCGAAGTGGCCTTCTCCGCCGCCTTCTGGATGGACATGAACACGTGCGCAGACGTGGCGTCTAATTTCTCCGCTTCCGCTGCGTGGGATAACGGCGCGATAACGCAGGATAAAATTACACATAAAATACATAAATTTAAATGACGAATTTTCATAGGAGTAATAACTATTCTAAAATAAAGACGTTCCGATTCTAAAAAACGAAAACTCCTGAAATTACGGATTTCAGATTTCGTTTCCCGGAAAACGGAAAAAATGGTAATAATTTATATCTGATGCACGATGAAACCTTACAGACCTTCATGCTTTCCGAACGTAAGACGATAATCGTATGTCCGGTGCTTCGACTTCTTCTTTACATCATGAATGCTTTCTTTTACACAAAACTTTGCGGTAAAGTCGTGTGAATTATAAACGACACTCCACTGCGCAGCCCGGGCGATTCGAACTTTTGCCAGAAGCTGCATGGCATTTTCCTCGTTAAGCGTGTAAGCGTGTTTTTTCAGCTCTTTTTTTATTGTGTTATATCGCTCCAGTCCGAAACTTCCGTCGTCGTGTCCTTTATAAAGCTTATAAAAATTCGTGACTTGCCGATATGTATTTTTCGGATCCCGACAGGCGGGAAACGCGTCCGTCGCGTCAAAAAAACCTTTCGCACGAACTCCGCCATTTTCTGGTTCATATTCCAGTATACAGTAATGTCCGCTCGCGTCGGCGAAGAAAAAATGGAAATTCACGTCCGGCAGAGCAGAATGCATGTTATATTTCGTTAAAAGATTTAACGCCTGCTCGACAGACGCCGCTCGGTCCAGCACCAGCCGCATGGCCACCGTGGTCTGAATGCTGTTTTTCCCCTGCGTCTGTTGTGCCGTACCCCGCCCATCCAGCTGTAAAACCGAGACGACAAGACCTTTTTCATTCATGCCGTCCATGAGTAAATATGGTGCCGCCGCAAGCAGGGATACGTCCATTTCGTCCCGTCCGATTCTTCCTTTCTGAAAAATCCATCCACCGGCGCAGGTGCAGTATGACTCATAATCCCCGTTTCCCGGCACGACATGTACCAGAATGTTCTGGGCGTTTTGTTCTTGATCATAATTTCTGCCGCAAAGAATTTTTCCCTCCGGATTTTTCGCCATGAAAACACTGCATCCGCCGCCAAACATAAGATCTGAGACGGCACCGGGTTTCAAGAGATTTTCCTGCACCCATGCCGCCAGGGCTTCCATGTTCTGTATATCCGCCTTCAGTAACGCGTCCAGTTTATAATCCGCTGTGTATTTCATCTGAAAAAACGTGTGCGCGTCATTCTCCGCCGTCAGGGAATCCAGGGAATCCGCCTGAGCCTGTGTCGTCAGATACGCCGCCGTGTATTTTTTGGGGGATATTACCCGTTCCGATTCCGCATGAACCGTGACGTGAAACACCGAAATCCACAGTACGAAAATGACCAAAAATAGTTTTCCGTGCCGTGCCATTTTTTCTTTCTCCTTCCACTTTCTGTATTTTTATACCCGATACACTATAAATTTCCGCTTCCTCAGCAGTTTTGCTTCGCTGAAGACGTCTGCTTTCAGAGCCACACGAAACGAAAACTTAAAGTGAAACCAGCGTTCGGCGACGGCTGAGGCGAGGCAGCACGTGAACATCAACCGTTTCATAAACATCTTTACGCACTCGGCTTGCGTCGATTTTACTGAGGGCGCCCATGTCTTTCCAGCCGATGGCAATCACGCTTTTTGTAAAAACATATTGTCGTCTTTTGTATGGATGCCCCAGATTCTTTTTTCTTCATCAGCCATTTTGCTGCACCTCCTTATTCTACGCCCAATGCCTTAAACACCGCATCCTCCGCACTCTGATACGGAATCAGCTGAAATGCGCTCATCAAATCCGGTGGCACTGTGGCAAAATCAATCATCGAAGTTGCTGGTATCAGCACTTTCTTTGCACCGCTGTCCAAGCATACCTGCAGGGAATTTGCCAGTTCCTCCGCCTTAATCAAAGTGCCGCTGATACTGATTTCACCCAGCACAGCCAATGACCCCAGCGCAGGTTTTCCAAGAGCAATGGAGCTAAGTGCGATAAGCGTCGGCAACGCCAGCTTGCCGGTCATCCCGATACCCTGTAAATCCTGATAATTGATAATGTAATCCTTGGTCATTGTGCTGATGGAACCGCTGATACGGTTTCCATTCGCTTTCAGGAAATTGAACGCCGTGTTCGTTGCTTCCCTGCAGTCACGGTCGGAACCGATGCCTGTACGCTCAAACTTGCCGCTTCCCGGCAGCATCTGGCTTTCCAACCGGAATACACCTATCATACCGGACTTACCTTGAGAAACAGTATAAACCTGTCCCGGATTGCACATTCCCTCCGGTATCAGCTTGCCGCCGCCCTGTTCCGGTACGGAAACATAATGCTCCTCAAAGGTCTTGTTATCGATGTAGGAGAAGTTCACATCATAGAATTCCATGCCGCCCAGCTTCTTCAGCTGCTCCTTAACACGGCGACGCATCTCCAGCGAAAGCCGCAGCACTTCTTCCAGTTCCTCCTTCGTGAATACACCGTCTGGATAAATCAGCTTCAGGAATCCTCCGACCATTTTACGCACTGCAATGGTATCACGCTGATTCAGGTTCTTTCCCAAATGATAGTATCGGTCAAGAGCATCTCCGCATGGTTCCTTGCGCAGTTCCCGGAGAAACTCTGCCAGATAGTCTGTGATAAAACCATAGTCATTGGTAAAATGCTCCGGTCTGAACTTTGGAATTTCCCAGCCCGGTATGTAGCAGTGCATACGGTCAAGAAATGCTGTATCAGTACCCATTTCCGGTGGGAACGGGTCAAAAAGGCTGGAAGTTTTCAGCAGCACATCCACGCTCTGATTAATATTACCCACAAAAACCATAGAAGCCGAGGCCGCCTTTTCCTCCTTACCACGGGCAAAGGAGCCAGAGGCCATGTAGTCCTTCATGATTTGAATGCCGTCGTTATCTTTGAAATGGATACCTGCCACTTCATCAAAAGCGACACAATCCCACAATCCAACCAGACCGACCGTCTTTTGGGCCATGTTATAAAAGAGATTGGCAACCGTGGTCTGCCCGCCAGACACCAGAATACTGTTCGGAGAGATTTCCTTAAATAAGTGTGATTTTCCGGTACTACGAGGTCCTAATTCACACAAATTGAAATTATTTTCTACAAGCGGCAGCATACGAGCCAGCAACAGCCACTTCTCCCGGTACTGCAACTCGTCCGGTTCTATTCCAATAGAACGGAGAAGAACATCAATCCACTCATCTTTCGTGAAGGCTTTTCTTCCAGCTTTCAACTTGTCGATGTCCACATGGGGCATTTGGATAGGCGTCAGCTTACGGATACGGATGGGAGTACCATTTTTCTTATCTTCCTCCACATACTCATAATCCAGCTGCACGATGCACCAAATACCACCACAGAGAAGTCTGTCGAATTTTGTCGGATACTCCTCACCAATAGGTATACCTTTCAGACCAAGATTGGAGAATTCCGCCTCATGGCAATCCTGTTTGATGTTCAGGTTGACCGTAATTTTATCAATGACGGTATGGCTGCCACGCTGCCGGAGCATGGACAGAATTTTCTGTGCTTCATCCGGACGGACAAAGTTGTCCGCCAGAATATGCTTTACTTTCTGCATCCCCTGTTCGATAACCTCACCATCGTCCGAACTGCAATATTGCCCCAACAGAAACTCAAGGACATACACCGGCACATTGGCACCTTCCTTGATTTTCTTTGTCAGGTCTTTGCGGACAATCTTGCCATCAAAATTCTGACGCAGCTTGTCCTTTATGATTTCACGGGTGCTTTCGCCCCCTGTAGTTGATTCCATAGCGGTTCCTCCCGATTTTAGCTGAAGAAATCAAACTCATCCACCGCGAAAGCAATGTCGATAGTAAACTCCTCACGCTGCGGCAGCTGCAATCCTGTCTCGTCAGCAATGACCAGATAGTAGGTCTCTTTGTTGCTGAATTTCAGAGACTTTAAATTGAAGCTGCAGCGGAACGTGCGATCTTGATTGTTTTGCGACTGTTTGTCTGCAATGATTTTCTGCGTGTCGCTGACTTGCTTTCCTTCCGAATCCACAAAATAAAGCAGGTAGGTAGCCGCTTCCCGATTATCTCCCACGGGTTCTTTCTGGTAGAAGTTCAGTGAGAAAATCATGTTGCAGATTTTGCGGTTGGTGGAAAGCAGGTTCAGGGAAACGGGCTTCGTGTCATATTTCATCTTGTTTTGTTGGTACTCCTTGCTCCGGTTACGCAGGTAGTGATATTCCACCACCGGCACGACCATTTCCTGCAAACTGATGCCGCCATGCACGAAGTTCAAGCCGCCACCCTTTTTCTTGATGCGGATACTCTCCCGTGGGGAAAAGGCATCATAATTGGCATCATCCGCCACAAACTTAACAGGCAGCAGATACTGCGGTTTTGCACCTTTCCGGGTGACCAGATACCGTCTGTCCACTTCCACATCTTCTTCGCCGACGGTGGTCTTGTCCACTTTGCCATCCTCCGAAAGCGGGCTATAAGTATAAAGGAATCCGTGGTCTGCGGTAATGAGGATGTTTACACCACCAAATTCATTCACGATGATACGCACCATGTTTTTGATTTCGTCTATGGTCTCCTCACATGATGGAAATACCAGGGCTTCATCGGTGTGACTGGTTTCGTCAATTTTATTGTGGTAGATGTAAACGACTTTGTTGCCTTTCATCCGTTCGCTGCGTTCCTGCCGCTTCATCAGCACAATGTCTTTATACTTCACCGCGATACTGGCAGGATTTGCTTTCTTCAAAATAGCATCCCGGTATCCGACATCGGTGCTGGTGCCATCTGCATGTACCGACAGCCCATTTGCGTTTTCTTCCACGGTCAATTTTTCATGGGGAAGCAGCGCAGCCATGCCAAACTTCGTAACCGTCGGGAAGATAGCACTGCAGCTGTTCAAAACGACCTTTGCCTGTGTTTCCCGGCGCAGCTGTTCCGTCAGCGTTACTGCCACCTCATAACGCAGGGCATCTGAGATGATGACAAATATACGGGTGTCTGCATTTTTGATTTTATCCCGGTAAAAATCCACCTGCTGCGGCACTTCCAGAATGCGACCATACCGTGCCAATTCCTCGGCAGCCGCGGTGGACCAGTTGCTGCCAAGCTGTGCCAGATACCAGGTTTCATACAATCCTTCCACATTATCCGCAACATGTTTGAACAGATCCTCCAACAATGGATGGGGACTTTTCAGGCTTCGAGAAAAGGCTACATGGAACCGGCGGTAATAGGTATCCATCATGTAATAATCTTCGGTGTACTCTTTCCAGATTTTTCGTGCCTCCACGGTATGGAATCCCGCCGAATGGGTGAGGAAGAACGCCTGCATATTTGCCACCTGCAGGATGCCTTCGTAATAATCCTTGACCAACTCATACCACGCACAGGTACGACGCTTCTCCACCATCGCGGTGATGGTATCCACATTAATTATCTGGTCGCGGATTTCGGTCATCAGGCTGGTAAGAATACACTCGTGAATGCACGGAAACAACTCCGTCTCTGCCAGCTCTTTGACCGGGAGCTTTTCAAAGCGGGACGGCAGTCGGATTTCTTCTTCCACATCCTGAGCCAACTTGTACAGATGCATGTTCTCATCGCTGTGCATCCACTCAGAAACAAAATCATAGCAATACGCCTGATGAGGACTGGAGATAAAACCGTCCAGCCCTGCCAAATAATCGGGATGCATGGTTCTGGTCGCTGCGGTGAGCAGGATATGCGCCGCCAGCCTGCCAAGATTCCCCTCTTCCTCTCGATAACCGAAAGCCTGTGCAACCATTGCCCAGAACGCATCCTTGGCACCAAAATCCACGAATTTCTGGTAAATGTCGTTGGTATCCTGATTCATCCAGGCTGTGAACACCGACCGGATGATACCGTTTGGCTGAAAATCCTTCAAACCGCACAGCACCGCCATCACCGCAAGATGCAGCTGGGCAGGGGTCGTCACCGGCGTTTTCAGATTCGCAACCTTGGCGCGATGGCCCTTGTTTTTAAAAAAATTGCGGTAGTCCTTAATCTGTTTGCGTAGAGAAACGGCTCTGCCCATGCCCATTTCATCCATCCACATGGAAATAAGGTCGGCACGGAATTCCTCGCTATACAACTCTATCGGCAGCAGCCAATTATCCTCATCCGCAATCTGTTCCGGGAAATACACAAGGTAATTTGAGGTGGTGTCGTCCACGGTCAACAACTTTTTCACGGCAAAATTGTTTGTTCCAGTGAGAGCCACCAACTTCGCATTTTCGAGCGTAATTTCAGGGAGTTTCTCCTCAAACTCCCGGTCGGCATCCTTCCAGAAAATGATCCGTCGACGATAAAAATCCGGCAACGGTTCCGCAAACCGTCGATTCAGGTCTTGCGATACCTGCTCTGAATCCAATAAAGCCATGTTCGGCACTCCTTATTCCGTATCGGTTTCCACTTTTCCTTCTTCCAACGCCTGGTATTCGCGGTGTAATTCTTTTCTCAGTTCTTCTTCCGTTGGCAAATATAGCTTATATTTCGATGCGAAAATGTGCGTCTCATCCTCCGGCAGGGTGTACTTTACCACCGCATCGCTTTTGTCCGCACACAGCACAATACCGATCGGAGGATTATCCCCCTCGTTCATCAGTTCACGCTCATAATAATGCACGTACATCTGCATCTGTCCCAAGTCCTGATGAGTCAGGTCGCCCAGCTTCAAATCAATCAGCACAAAACATTTCAGGATGTAATTGTAAAACACAAGGTCGATTCGGAAGTGTCTCCCATCAAAAGTAAAGCGTTTTTGTCTTGCCACAAAAGAGAAACCTCGCCCAAGCTCCAACAAAAACCTTTGCAGATGGGTGATCAATGCCTGCTCCAAATCGTTCTCGTAAAAATCATCATTGGGATGCAGACCTAAAAACTCTAAAACATACGGATCCCGGATAATATCTTCCGGTGTTTTTGCTGGCTCCAGGGCTTTGATTTCCTCGGAAACAGACTTCTTGTCGTGACTGGAAAGCAGTCTTTCATAAAAAAACGTATTGATTTGCCGTTCTAACTGTCTGGTACTCCACTGCGATTTCACGGCTTCTTCCATATAAAAATTTCGAGCGCTTTCATTTTCCACGCGCATCAGCTGTCGATAATGTGTCCAGCTCAATTCGCCACGCAGTGCGTGACCATTTGGAAATGTTAGATAAAACTGCCGCATATATTTTAAATTTGTAACAGTAAAACCCTTTCCAAAATCCTGTGTCATCTGCCTCGACAGAGCCTTCAGCAAGCCTGCGCCATATTCCGCTTTCTCGCAGCCGCCCTGTTCTTCAACGATGGTTTTTCCTATATTCCAATACGCTTCCACCATCGCAAAGTTGGCAGTCTGATAAACCTTATTTCTGGCATTCAGAAGAATCGCTTTTATATCCTTATAAAAATTTTCATTGATCATGCCGCCGCCCTTTACTTAATTTTCGCCAAAACGTCCTTGAATATATCATAGTTCACTTTCACGCCGTCGTCAAGGTCGATGGGAAGGAACTGGTCGGCGAGGTGGTGGATTTTTTCTTCGTATTTGCGAATTTCATCGCTCTGGTCACGGAGTTTGGCGAGTTGCTTGTTCAGACGCACACGCTCGGCGGTGGAGGCGTCCGCAATACGGCGTTCCAAATCCGCCATGGCGGTACGGTACCGGCTCTGCTGCTCATGGACGTAATCGGTGCGTATCCGAGCGATGGTGTCCGGCTGGTAGCGGTGTAAATAGATCAGTGCCTTAAAACCGTTCTTTTTGCCCGAATCGAACAGCCAGTAAATCGGGCGTTTCTGGTAAATTTTGCAATGGTCGTTGAAGAAATCGTTCAGGAAGTAATTCCTGATGACCTCTTTCGGGGTACCCTTGCCACCCAGGGCGTCTGCAATGAATTTCAGGTTTTCGTCCAGCGTTTCTTTGCCATAGACTGTTTCCACAAATTTGACAAACAGCCCCGTGATATCGTCCTCGAAATACTCATCGTCACAAATGGGGATAATGTTGTCTTTATCCGCCGGGAATGTCTGATATTTTGAAGCGTCCCACACTCCGCCCGCATACGCAAGCCCTTCCACGTCCAGCGAATAACGGCCGAACATACAGCCCACGGCATAGGAAATAAGCGACTTTATTTCTCGCTGCAAGTCTGCTTTGCGGACGGTTACGTCTTTGTCTTCAACTTCTGGTGTCAGTTCGTCCTGCAAGCCATAGACCTCAATGAAAATGCGGTTGAGTTCTTCTTCGTTAGCTTTGAGCTGGTTGAAACGGCTCTCGCACTCCTTTTCCCATTCTTTGAATTTATCTGCAATCAATCGTGCCATTTAAGCAAATTCTCCTTTACCTTACTATCTATCGCCTGACATACTCCACTGAAATTTCTGTCAATTTCAAGGTTACTGAATCGTATTACATCAAGACCATATTGATTCAGAACCTCTGTACGAATAGTGTCATACTCCATTCCCTCGTCGGTATAATGCTGCGAACCGTCAAGCTCGATGACAAGGTGTGCCCTGTGGCAGTAGAAATCGGCAATATATCCGCCGATCGTTTTTTGCCGTTGGAACCTGACTTCATATTTACGCAGAAAATCATACCACAAATGATTTTCATGTCTTGTTGCATTTTTTCTCAATTCCTTTGCAAAAGGGATTTTTGATTTGTTATAGGGTAATGACATTTTTGATCTCCTTTATTCTCCCTCAGTCGCCTACGGCGACAGCTCCCTCAGAGAGAGAGCCTTCCTCCCTCAGTCGCCTGCGGCGGCACCTCCCTCTCCGAGGGAGGTGCCGCGTTAGCGGCGGAGGGAGGAAAACAGAGGGGTTATATCAACGGGTGCTTCTTAAAATCCCATGATGTTTCAAAAGAATTCCAATCAATTTTAGCTAATCCAACGCAAGATTTTGCAAGTTCTACACATCTCTCAAAATTTTCCGCTTTAGGAATTCTTAACGAATCAACATAACCGCTTAGCATATTTGTTGTTGGATTAATAAGTTGCATTTCAGAATTTGCGACAACTGAATTTGCAAAAGATAATGCGTATAACAGTTTTTCCTCCTCAGCTGAAAAAGCTATCAAACTTGCACTTTCAAACAAATAACCTGCCTCACAATATCGAAATGCCATTCGAGTAGATATACGATTCCACGTGATATACGGTAAAAAATAAACCTCTTTGGATGGTAGTTTATTTCCACTTTGTGATAATTTTTGGTATCCTTCTTTATCGTATGTTATCACAAACCAGTTATTCCCGTACCATTTTCGGTATAGCCCGCCCTTTATCAGAGGAGAAAACTTTTTTCCACTATTCCAAAACTCTTCTGCATTTAAACAATGGAACCCAATGCTGCGATATGAGACTTCCCAAAACTGCTTTATAAACAGTTCGTTTTTACCTGTTGTTAATCCATCTCTTGAAGATACGAATTCTGTTATTTTATCTCCTTCAGAAAAAATTCTTTGGAATCCAGCTGAAATCCAATAAGCAATAGGCATACCCGGAATATCAAGATAATTTTCTTGTTTAGCGGAAACTCTGTTTTCACCAGATAAAAACATTTTTTCTTTTCCGTCTTGAGATGTTGGGTCAATCAAGCGGACATAATTTGCCCTATAGTTGCAAATTCTATTTTGCATAATCCAAGCAACTGTTTGCACAACTTCTCCACTGATTTCTTCAAAACCTCTTGCTCCGAGATGACACATATTAGTAATGGTTTCATTGCTAATTATCTGATTTCTAAGTTTATCAAAACTAGATAAAAACATCCACGAATGTTGCGTTATCATTCCTTGTATTCCTGAACTGCGTTTCAATTCAGCACACTTCAGAATAAAAACAGCATACATATCTGCCTTACTAATACTATATCTTTTTCTCACATAGTTGCTTAAGCTTATATCCATTCCATCCGCACCCATATACGGCGGATTCGTCACGACCACATCATACTTCTGCGACAGCACAATCGCCAGACGCGCTAAAACCTTTACTCGCTCATTAATCTCCTTATACCAACCCACCGTCATAACATTCTCAATGGACGCTTCTGCACAAGATTTCCATGCTTCCAAGAAGCCAATATAATCTCTCTTCTCCACCTGAAGGATAGAACCATATTCCTTAGCGTCCCGAAATACATCCAGCAGATATCGTAGAGTTTCCCGGTGTTCCTCAGAAAGCAGGAAATCTCCAAATTCCTTCTCATACTGAATACCATTACTCTCTTGAATAGCATACACATGGGGCTGCGGCACAACACTGCGTTTCAAGAAACGGTTGTCGTATTTTACCGCGGTCATCATCACTTCAAAATACGCCAGCTGTGCGGCACGGTCGTCTATGTCCAAACCGTACAAATTGTGTTCGATGATACTCTGAACCGACTCGCGGGTGGAATGCCCGTAAGCCGCATAGATTTTCATCAGCGTGTCGAATAAATAAGCGAGGATGTGACCGCTGCCCATGCAGGGGTCGATACACTTAATGTCCTCCGGCTTCAGTGCGGCATATTCCTTGCGGATTTCAGCCAGCTGCGCCTCCACCTCCGGTTCCTGCGGCGCTTCGTCCAGATAATAGTTCCACTCGGATTTCAAGCGGTCGTTCGGATGTCCTTCCAACCAAAGGCGGCCGAGAGAGTTTTCCACCATGTAGCGCACGATCCAGTCCGGGGTAAACAGCTGGGTTGCTGCCGGGATGTTTTCTTTCGTGATTTTGACATTCTTTTTGAGTGCAGCAAACACATCGTCCTTTTTCTCGGAGTTGTAATACTGATACAACCAACCGATAATCTGGACGGTATCCTCCCAATCTTCTTCGGGAATCCATTCGATCATCTGCTGGATAGCGCTCCCCTCACGCAGAAGATTGTCCGGGAAAAGAAGCTCCGTATAGTCCTCGATTTTCTGGAACATGCCCGGTAGAATGGTGCTCAGCGCATTGCACTGGGTGATGAGAAGATACTTGTACAGTTCGTCACTCTTGTCGGCTTCTTTCAGGGCATAGACTTTTTCCATGTCCAGACCGTCCAGATTAAGGTGGATGGCTTCCGTGAGAATCTGCGGCTTAAAAGCTCCGTTCTCATCGGTAAACACACGCACATGGCTGGGGAGATAACCGTTGACTTCCATGAAACGCAGCGCCGAGAACCGGTTGAACCAGGTGTAGGCGACTTCCTCCATAACCTGCTCGTAACCTTGCGCCTTAATTCGATCAATCAAAGCCTTGCGCTGCCTGCGTTCCGTTTCCGTCAAAAGCGTGCCGTGAACGTTTTCTGCACTCGCATCGCCGCAATCCTCCGCAGTGATGCCGTACTGCAACGCTTTCTGGCAGACGCGGGTAATCCATTCCTTCCGTGCCCAGACGGCATATTTTTTTATCGCATTTTTATCCATGGCTCTCTTCCCTAGTTGATTCTAATTCCGTCGCAACCCTTGAGCAGCGCTTTCAGGTCGGCACTCACACACTGTACGTAGGCATCCACATCCGCTTCGCTCTCCAACGTTTTGGCGGGGAATACGGCCTGACGATAGACCGTTTTGATACACTTCTCAATCGCAGGCTCCGGCAGGTCAACAGGCTTCGGAGGCTGTTTCATCTTTTCCAGTCTCTCCAAACTGTCATCCTTGTACGACCACATCTGTGGCACCAGACCATCCAGAAGGGCCAGGCTCTGCAGCTGGGCAATACGCTGCTTGCACTGGGTGAAGAAAGTATCGGACTTCTGAATAATCGTCTTGCAATTTACATCGCCGCCTGCGGTGGTGTGGATTTCCTCCATGCACTGGCGCACGATTTCCAGCAATTCCTCACGCTTGGCAGCCAGCAGCTTGTCGCGTCTGGCTTTCACGGTCGCCATCAACCCGTTCAGTTCCGGGATGCGCTTATACACAGTGCGGCTGTCCGTCGGTTCCAGGGTAATCCGGCGAATCTCTTCCAGCGCCTTGTTCGCGTCCGCCTCACGTTGGAGGTAGGACAGGTCATTGCGCAGGTCTTCGACCATCCTGACTGCCGCGTCAAAGACCGGGACCTGCGTGGCAAAGAAACTCTCCACACCCTGCAAGTCGTCTTTGCTGTCAAACAGTTTATTCTCATCGTCCAGCACACGCTTTACCAGCGAGATGTTGTCCTTCTGCTGAGAGAGAACGTCCTGCATGAGGCTGATCGCTTCCGACACCTTGGTGTGGTCAGGATACTTGTGTCCCTCATAGCGTTTCAGCAGGTTCTCATAATGCGTTTTCTGGTCGCTGAACCTCCTTACAATAAAGGCAACCAGCCCGTCCTCATCATCCGGCACGTCCATCACATCGAAGTATTCACGAAGGATGCTCTTGACCGCCTTCATATTGGAGACAGAAACAATCTGCCGCTTGGAGATGCTGACCTTGCCAATTTCACTCTTTTTACGGAGCATATCGGGCAGTCTGCGATCACTCGGCTGGATGGTCTCGCCCCCGTACTTGATAGTGACTTTTTGCTGATGGATGAGGAGCGCCGCCACTGCCGCGATGTCGATTTCCTTCCAACCATAAGGCACGCCCTGATACCTGTTTTGTATGTCCGCCATCGAGGTGGGAAGATGTTTCCTGTCCTGCATTTCCAGATATTCTTCCATCTTGGCGGCGGCGTCCCGGTTGTCTTCCGTTCCGGGGAGCACAGCTCCGGTCAGGATTGCAGCAATGTCTGCATCGGACTCCGCGTTCCTGGTAATCAGATTCAGGTCGCTGTAAACATGGGTCACCAGATATTCCAGTGCCTGCTCGATTTTCGATACGGCAGAACCACTTTTTATTTCAATACACTCGCCCGCGACGTAAAAGGTTGCGTCGACAATAGCTTTCTCCAGCTTGTCCTTGGCGAGCTGCTCGTAGTTAGCCGCCTTGTCCTGCTGGCCACGGATAATGTCCTGCACAGATTTTGCTAGATGTGCCACATTCCGCTGCTTTACATACTTGCGGATTTTCATGGCATTTTCCAGTAGTTCGTAGTAAGGTGTTTCATCCAATAATACGATTGCACAGTTGTGGGAATCGGCCATTAGCTGCATCTTCTGACGCTCGTTGGAATCTGCCGCAATGGTCAGGAAGCGCAGACGCATAGTGCCTGCACCGACCTTTATGGAATCCACCATCTGGTCAAAGGAGAAGTCATATTTGCCGTAGCGGTATTTCTTCGTGGTATAAATATCGCCGTAAATCATGTGGGCGATACGCTCTACGATAGAAACAGTGTCTACATTGGTATTTCTGATCCCAAGCGCAATATCCTGCTCCTCATTCGTGAGGAAGTTGTAGGCATCGCCCGCCCGACCGATATAATTTTGACTCTCCAAACGACCAAGAGAGGCTGCCACTTTTTCTCGCAGGGTGATTTTATCCACACGAATATCGTCAGCCATCAAGATCACAATGTTGTCTATGCTCGCCTTGATGTCGTCTACGTAGCGCACCAAGTAAAGGAGCTTCAGAACATCCACATCGTAAGACTCGAAGCCGTTTCCGTCCTCTGCGGCTTTTGTGCAACGCTCAATCACACGACGGATGGAGCTGTCCAAGAATTCATGCACGGTATCATAGAAACGGAACAACGGAACCAGCGCATACTCGTCCCTGTCCTGAATCTTCTGTGCTGCCTCTTGGAAGCCGGACAGCATGGAACGCTCGGCACCGGAGAAGTGCTTTCCGGCATTTCCGTGCTTTCTCACCTCTGAGAACACCTTTTGCATGATAATGAACTGATACGGTACGAAGGGGAAGTTCACAGCAAACTCTGTAGCACCGCTATAGCCCTTGATGTCCAGTACGGAGTCCGTAAAGCTAAACAGATTACGGAGAACGGAGTCGTTCTTGTCATAAACCTGTTCCAATGCCTGTGCAGCTTCCGGCTTTTTGCTAAGGATACGCTTCTGGATAACCTCATCTACTGCCGAAGACGACAGGGAAAGACGGGTCTTGAAACGTGCCTGAATACGGGAGAATTCATCCTGACGGGTCTTGATAATTTCGTCGATGGCTTCCTGCCCGGTGCATACGACCCAGACCTTCTCACCGCACTCGCTGCCGATTTTTTCAATCAAGGACTGCAGGTTCAAAAGCAAATCGGTGTCGGCACCGACATACTGACCAACTTCATCCACCATGAACAACATACGGAAATTGGCAGGCTTGGTATTCACATAGTCTTTAATCTCTGATACTAGCTGGGCGATGCTCATTTCTGTGGTCTCGGTACCGTCAAACCAGTTGCGCGCAGCAGTCTCGCTCATGCCGAGGACTTCCATCAGTGTTTCCACAACATCATCCTCAAAGAAGGCAAAGGTGTCACGGGTGGAAACCCAGCTGCCGCCATTTTTCTCCTCGAACACACGACGGAATTCTTCGGTCTTGCCACGCTTGGCAATGAACTGCTCCAGCTTGGCAACCTTCAGGTTCTCACCATAAAAACCCTGATGGTTATAAAACATCTTGGCAAAGACACGCAGAACGGCCGTCTTGTCCTTGTTGATGGAACCTTCGATATCGATATTGAAAAGAATGGTTTCTGTCTGGCACTTGGTAGAATTGTCTATCAGCATAAAGGTGGCAGGGTCATCCTCGAATTTCTTACGGAAACACTCTACGGTTGGAACGCCGTCCACGGAGCGATTTTCTAAAATATAGGACAGCATTTTCAAGAAGTGAGATTTACCACTTCCAAAGAAACCGGAAATCCAGACTCCGGTGTCAGCAGTCGATTCATGAAAAGCGTCACTGTAGTAGTTAAAGAAGGTGATAAAATGCTTCTTCAGCTCTTTGGTGATGACATACTCGTTCAGCTCCTGAACCAGAACATCATCCGCATCTTGGTCTACTTTGATAACACCATTGATTTTTCGGTTGATATCATCAACGAACATATTTTGAATTTTCATAGTGGCGGCTCCTCCTTCTATACTACATTGAACGCCCGATAATAGGGGTTCGCAGGTAATCTCTCAAATAGTTTTACGTGTCTGCCATCGAATGCACCAGGGTACATTACCAGAATTGGCACGTTTCCGACCTTCGGCTGCAACGCCTCCAGCAGCTTGTGGATACGCATGAACGGGAATACATCGCCCACACCTGTGAGCAACAGGACATCGCCCGTTTCCAAAGAATCACCACAAATTAAATTCACATAGGACTGCACCGGGATACCTTTTTCCAGCTGCAGCTGTAATTGCTCCTTGCCCTTTTTTTCTTCCATCGCCGGAATCTTATCTAAGATGCGCTTTTCTTCGCAGGCTTTCAGAAAAATCTGGTACAAATTGCGTTCCAGTAGATGACAGGGTAATGTCTGATCCGTCATAATTTGCCGCACAAAATGCTGAATGGTCATCTCATCCTGCGGATGATAGCAGAAAATGCGGATGTTCACCTCATTGCTGAGTCCACGGCTCTCCAGAAAATCCGGGTCTTTCAGCAGCTCTCGCACTTTATCTAATCGTTCATTAATGTCGCTCACTTACGGCTACCTCCTTTACATGAAGCAATTGAATGCTATCAGTGCAGCATCATCGTTATTGCTTCGGATTGCATTTTCCAGAACAGGGCAAATCAGAACCGGATTCAGTTGCTTCGCTTTCGTGCTGTCGATATACTCGTTGTCCACCAGTGTCTTTGTCAGCACCTGTTTTAATTTCGTAACTGTGGAATCACTCCAAGTGGCGACATAATCGTCCTGCTCCTGTAAACGCATGAAAAATACGTTCAAGTCTATCTTACCAAAGGAGGTGTCCCTTAATCTGTACTTCTCTCCAATTACCGTAACCATGAAGTCCCACACAAGTCTGTACTGCTTCATCATGGCATACAGGCATATCTGTTTTGCAACATCGGACGGCTGGGTAGCAATCGCCTGTACCAGTGTTTCATCCTGCAGGGCATCCAGCCTGCGCAGGCAGGCAAGTGCCATTTTGCGCACAGACTTTTCTGTCGGATACTGAAACAGATTATCTGAAACGATGCGCTCTGCCACCTCATCTGCGCTCAAGCCTTCTGTGAGCAGCTTGGCAGTGGTTCGCACCTCGTAAAATAAATATTGTTCTCTGGTTATGGCAGCGTTGTATGGGCTTGCGTAGTATAATACTGTTTTTGCTTTTTGTGTCATGGAATTTCCTGTTCCAAATTTTTCAGTGAAAGAGAAACCGGCTCACCAGTTCGCGGACGTGTAATTTCATGATTCATACGTTCTGTGAATATGAAAAAAGTGAAAAACTCTTGATTTTATAACATTCCCAGATCTCGCTGGATGGTTTCGAGTGATTTTCGTAGCTGAGCCACTTCTTGTGTTAAAGTTTCTTGCTCGGCAGTCAGTTTTTCCACCAGCTCTTTCAGGGTGCGTAATTCGGAAGGAATACCGTTATTTTCTTCTTTATTTTCGGTATTTCCTGTAGGCGAAAAATGAGAAGGGGGAGAAAGCGGAGAAGAAAGCGTGTTCGGTGAAAAATTTGGATTTTCCACAGGTGCGATTTCCTCAGAATCTGTTTTAAATGCATACTGCTGTTTTTGTCGTTCCATTTCCGCAGGAGAATACAGATTATGCGTTACGATTCTTCCCCAGCGAACAATTAAATTTTTCTCGGCCAGACGCTCTAAAATCGGACGCAGCTGTCCCACGTCGGCGATCGGTTCCATGCGCGCGGCCCGGGCACGCAGCTCGCCCTCCGTCTGAGTTCCACGGAGTAAAAGTTCTGCCATGACCGCCAGCTCCACTTTATCCACGCCCAGCCATTCATAAAGTTTATGCCGATATTTTGGTACTCGGCCTGCTCCCTCCACCAGAATCACCGCTCCTTTCAGGCGCAGACCTTCCAGTGCTTCTTCTGCCCGATCTTCATTCAGATCCATCATGGGAAATCGGTTACTTTTTTGATTACTACCAACAATAATCGCGTTTAAAGTCAGAGGATATGTGTTCGGCGTGGTTTTCGCCTTTTCCACAAGAACTCCCACCACACGACGCTCCACCGGCGATAAAAAGGTCCAGCGTGGCGTATTTTCCGTTTCATTTTCTGTTATCATTTTCAAAATCCTATAAAAAGTGTTTTTCTTCTGGGATACGCTATAAAATTATCACTCCTCCACATTTCGTAATATATGAAATACGCACAAAACATTTTTCGGGAGTATCTCTGAAAGCGTGAATTTATAAAGAAAGTCAGAGTATAATTTATATTATTTAAATTAAAAGGGATATGAGAAATATTTACGTACTTTTACAAAATAAATCGGTTCTCGTTTACATTTCCGTTTTTACGAGAATACGGGCTCCGTGGAGCGTAATTCCGTAAGCGGTTTTGACAGCGGAAATCCAAAATATGAGTATAAATTCTCATCGGAAGGGGGACGGTTTCCCCCAGTTCAGATAAATTTTAATTTTTCAGATGTTTCCATGTTCAAAATATCTGTTTCAAAAATTTTATAAAAGATGATTTTTGGAAAAATAAATATGTTTTTATAAAATTTACTATAATTATAGTATTTTCTTTTAAAAATGTAAGTTCCTGTTATATGAATACTTGCAAAAAATTTGTATTTAAAGCATAATATATACGATATAAATTAAATTTTGCTTTTCGGGCATTTTATTAAGGTATGAAATGTGAGATAAGCAGAGCAGTAAAAAACTGAAAATTCAAGACAAGAATCAAGAAGAAACCTTTTTAAGCAGAGGTAATCAGGGCACACAAAAATGGCAAAAACAACTTATAAAGACTCAGGAGTCGATCTGGAATTATATGGAGACGCGATGAAACGTCTTCCCGCCCTTATGAATCGTACGGAAACACCACGTGTGTGTCGCCTCCCAGGTGGTTTTGCAGGACTGTTTCAGCTGGATTTCGAAAAAGGCTCTCCATTTCGGCGAAATTACGAAGATCCGGTACTTATTTCCTGTACAGATGGAGTGGGAACGAAACTGAAAATCGCGATCATGATGGATTTTCATGAAACGGTGGGAATCGATCTGGTGGCCATGAGCGTAAATGATGCCATCTGCTGTGGAGCGGAACCTCTTTTTTTCCTGGATTATGTCGCCATGGGGAAAGATAACCCCGTTCGGCTGGAAAAAATTGTTACAGGGATTTCTGACGGATGTGTGGAAGCGGGCTGCGCTCTGCTGGGAGGTGAAACGGCCATCATGCCGGACATGTACTCCGCCGAAGATTATGACTTGGGAGGATTTTGTGTCGGAGTGGCCTCCAAGAAAAACATTATTGACGGTTCCGCGATTAAATCGGGTGACATACTGCTCGGCCTGGCCTCCAGCGGCCTACACTCGAATGGCTTTAGTCTGGTGCGAAAAGTCGTTTTTGAAATGGCTGGTTTAAAAGTAACAGACAGGGTGCCTGATTTCGATAAAACGGTGGGTGAAATTCTTCTGACCCCCACGAAGATTTATGTAAAACCCGTCATGGCACTTCTGGACGCGCACCGGCCCGCCATTCACGGAATCGCGCATATTACCGGCGGCGGTCTGGAAGAAAACCTGACTCGGATTTTACCACAAAACCTCACGCTGGATATTCATGAATCCTCTTGGCCGGTGCCTGATGTTTTTCGCTGGATTCAAAAATTGGGAGAAATCGAAACGTCAGAAATGTTTCGCGTATTTAACATGGGAATCGGTCTGGTTCTGGTGATTTCTCCGGAAAGTGAAGCGGCTGTCCGTGATCAGCTTCAGCATGAGGGATGTGAGCACTGGAAAATTGGAGTTATCCGTTAACGAAAAGTCCGTATTTTGTGCCAGAAACGCAGGAAATACAGTAAATGCTGGAAATACTGGAGTGTTCGGGATACGGTCCATACGGAATGCTCCATATGCCAGGTTCATGTTCTGCCTGACGTTCCTTTAAATTTTAGTTTTATGCCTGATGCATATAAAATTCCGCTTTTCCTGTATTTTCATATCCGATACACTATAAAATTCCACTTCACCGGCATTTTGATGCGCTGAAAATGCCTGCGTTAAGAGCCGGAATAAAGCGGAAATTTAATGTGGAACCAGAGTATAATTCACTAAAAATACCTTGGCTTTCAGAGCCGGAATAAAACAGAAATTTAAATGAGAATCAGGATATATATTTTTTAGTTTTATCCGTATCTGGGAAGAAATTTCCGTTTCAGTCTGCTGCGGGCAGAAAGTGAAATTATCGGCAGAGCGAACATTCATCGTGCCTCAGCGTTAAATTTTGTTTTACGCGGGCACGAAAACATTCAGACCTTTTCGGTGAAGTAAAATGCGGGTAAATGGAAGTTTTATGGCACATCAGGTATAAAACAGTTTATATACCCGATACACTATAAAATTCCACTTCACCGGCATTTTGATGCGCTGAAAATGCCTGCGTTAAGAGCTGGAATAAAGCGGAAATTTAATGTGGAACCAGTATAATTCATACTTTAAGAAGTATTCTTTATTTTAAGGTGTCTCTGATGCATTTTTACATTTCTCCTCGACTGATCGGATTCTTAATTTTTCTGTTTACCGCAGGAAATTTTCCAGTTTTTGTTTCGGCACAGGCACCATCCTTATTTCAGTCAGGAATCGCCCCCACAGGAAAAATCCCAGAAGTGCCATCATGGTGGAGGGCACCTACAGACGCGGAATACTGTGGATCCGAAAGCTGCCGTCACTGTCACCCTAAAGAATATACTGAATGGAAAACTTCTCACCATTCCCAGTCCATGGCCGTGGCCACAGAAAAAACAGTTTTGGGAAATTTTTGTAATGCCGAATTATCACATTTCGGGAAAGTAGCCAAAATGACGCAAAAAGACCAGCGTTTTTATGTGGAAACAGAAAATCTGTCAGGAAAAATGCAGTCATTTCCCATTTCATACGTTTTCGGTGTGTATCCACTGCAGCAGTATTTAGTAAAATTTCAGGACGGACGTGTTCAGTGTCTGCCACAGGCGTGGGACAGTCGTGAAAAAAAATGGTTTCACCTGTATCCGAATGATCCGCTTCCACCGGAAGATGAGCTTTACTGGAGACGACCATTACAGAACTGGAATTATATGTGCGCCGACTGTCATTCCACGAACATTAAAAAGAATTTTAATCCGCAAAATAACACATATAACACCACATGGAGTGAAATTCATGTCGGATGTGAAGCCTGTCACGGTCCAGGCAGCGCGCACATCGAGCTGGCAGAAAAGTTCCTGGAAGCAGGAAAAAAAGATTTTGCTCGTGATGAAAATGGCAGCTCTCTGACCACTTCTTTACGTCTGACTCCCAAAAGTTGGCACATGACAGTCGAAACCTGCGGTGCCTGCCATGCACGGAGACGGAGTCTGTTTCCCGACTGGAAACCTGGTACAAAACTGATGGATCATTATATTCCTGAGTTACTGGACACACACTCTTTTTATGCAGACGGTCAGATTTTGGAAGAGGATTTTGAGTACACATCTTTTTTACAGAGTAACATGTATAATAAAGGAGTGGCCTGCGCAGACTGTCATAATGTTCACAGCGGCCGTCTTTTACAGCCGGATAATCATGTCTGTACTCGGTGTCACATTCCCATGTTTTATGATACGCCCGCGCACCATCATCATCCAGATTCCACGAAACCGGGTACGAAATGTGTGGAATGCCACCTTCCGCCAACAGTTTATATGGGAAACGATATTCGTTATGACCACAGTATTCGTCGTCCGCGTCCGGATTTAAGTTTAACACCAGAAGAAGGTGGAAAGCTGAAAACGCCGATTCCGAATGCCTGTAATCACTGTCATCATGATGAATCGAAAGGGGAAACCGCTCTTTGGGCACACCAAAAATGCAGAGAATGGTACGGACCGCTGACGGTGAATGAACCACATTTTGCCATTTCTCTTGAAAAAGGACGTTTGGGAATCACATCTGACGCATCCCGGCAGGCATATCAAGAAGGTGAAAAAGAATTAATTTCTCTGCTTCACAGGAAAGATTTATGGCCGATCGTCCGTGCCAGTGCACTGCTGCTTTTATCACATTATCATACACCAGACGCCAGAAATGCTGGTGAAAAACTATTAAATGATCCGAATGATCTTATTCGTTATGCCGCGCTGAGGGTGGTTTCCAGTGAACCGCACCCGGTCCGGTTATTTCAGTTTATCGCGCCGAAATTAAAAGACCCTCTCCGCGCCATCCGCCTGGAGGCCTGCGCCATCCTGGCAAAACTCCCTGTGGAACAGTTTCCCGAAGAAATTCAGACGGTGTATCGTGAAGTGGAAAAAGAATATTTAGCCAGTCTGGACTTTCTGGCAGATCAGCCGGAGTCTTATCTTAATCGTGGAATTTATTGGTCTGACAGAAAAAATTTCTCACATTCTCTAGACGCATACCTGGCCGGGAAAAAATTATTTCCACGTTTTTTGCCCGTCCGTAATAACCTGGGAATGCTTTATAATGCGATGAACCAGAAACCTCAGGCAGAACAAGAATTTCGCGCCATGATTCAGATCGCGCCAGACCGAGGAGAGTCTTATTATAGTCTGGGGCTTTTACTGGCGGAATCTCCACAGAGGCTGGCAGAATCCACAGAATTCCTGCAAAAAGCGGCGGAAAAAATGAAAAATGATCCCCGTGTACAGTATAATTGTGCTCTGGCTCTGATGAAACAAAATAAACGCCCTGACGCGGCACTTCATCTTCTGCGTGCATGGAAACTGGCGCCAGAGAATCCTGATTATCCCCATGCGTTAACCATCCTTTATATTCAGGAAGAAGACTGGGAGAATGCCTTAAAAATCGCAGAAAATCTCGCGGCCAGATGGCCTGAGCAGCGCAGTTTTCAAGATTTATTGGAATACTGTAAAGAAAATAAGAAGAATAATTATAAAAAATAATAAAATCAGAACTATTTTCCAGTTATTATGTCCGATATATACTGGTTCCATTTTATATCTGGTTCCATTTTAAATTTCCGTTTTGTGCGGCTCTGAACGCCAGTATTTTTAGCGAAATAAAATGCCGAGGAAGCGGAAATTTATAGCGTATCGGGTATATGATTACTGGACACATTATACCCGTATAACATACGAAATCTTTTTTGAAAATTCTTCACTCGGAGTTTTTTTCTGAAAAACTGCTGGCAGAACTACAAAAAAACAGAAACAGTATAAGTTTTAAATTTTTTAAAAAATTTTTCTTTCTTTTCCCCTTTTCTCTTGCATCCTACGATTCGAAAGAGTATACTGAAAAGAACTGGATTTCACTTTATATACGTGGTACACTTTAATTTTAGCTTTCCCAGTCCGCGGACAGGCCGGTTCATTTTCCCCTGCCGAGCAGGCGGAGAGCTAAAATATCTGGCTTTAAGAGCCGTATAAAACAGAAAATTAAAGGAGTGCCAGTATATACGGATTTTGTACACAGAAACATACTTATATGCCCGATGCACTATAAATTTCTGCTTCTCCGGTATTTTTGTTTCGCTGAAAATGCCTGTTTTAAGAGCCGCATAAAATGGAAATTTAAAGTGGAAACAGTATAAATCGTGTGGTTTTTGGGATGTTTTCCGACAAGAAATGCCAGAGAAGCGAAAATTTGTGTGTTTCAGAAATATAAAACGTTATTTTTGTGACGAATAAATTTTAAAAATTAAAGTTATGTATCAGAAATATCATTCGGGAAGAATTCCGTGATATATTTCATTTCCCTCCGATGTTTCTCATTTTAGATGTTTCCGAATTTTTATAGGAGAAATTAATTATGACACTTAAAACCAATCGTCGTGATTTTCTGAAGGCCACCGCTGTCGTGGGCACAGGAGTTATTATTACATCCGATTTATTAGCGAAAGAATCTCCCAACGAAAAAATTGCTTTTGCCGCCGTGGGAATCGGAGGGAAAGGCATCAGCGATCTGGCTGATGCCGCGAAAGCAGGAGAAATTGTTGCGCTGTGTGACACGAACAAAAAACAGCTTCAGGGCGGGAAAATACGTTTTTCCGAAGCGAAACAGTATGAAGATTATCGTCAGATGTTCGAAGAACTGGGCGATAAAATAGACGCCTTTACCGTCAGCACGGCAGATCACATGCACGGGGTCATCGCGGCCATGGGTATGAAAATGGGGAAACACTGTTTCTGCCAAAAACCTTTAACCAGGACGATTTATGAAGCACGTCGGCTGGGAGAAATCGCGCGCGAAATGAAAGTCATTACGCAGATGGGAAATCAGGGTTCTGCGGAAAGTGGATTACGGGAAACCGCTGCCATGTTACGCGCCGGAATTTTGGGCGAAGTAAAAGAAGTGATCGTCTGGAGTAACCGTCCGGTCTGGCCACAGGGTGGTACAAGAAAAGCACCTGAAACTCCGCCTGCACACTTAAATTGGGATGCATGGCTCGGAATGGCTCCCAAACGTCCTTATGCCAGCGGACAGTATGATCCCTTTAATTGGCGTGGCTGGTGGGATTTCGGTTCTGGCGCCCTGGGGGATATGGCATGTCACACTGTGAATATGGCTTATGCAGGTTTAGATCTTCGGAACCCCACATGGGTTCAGGCCAAAACATCTGGCCATAATTATGACAGCTTACCGAAGTGGTCTATTATTAATTTTGATTTTCCTGGAAACGACTGGCGCCCCTCCATTAAATTTACTTGGATGGACGGCGGTCAGCGTCCGGATGCCTCTCTGCTGGAAGGTGATAAACCTGGAGGATCTGGCTGTCTGCTGATCGGCACGAAAGGAAAGTTATACTCGAAAGATGATTATGGCCGTGACAAGAAATTTTATGGCATTCCAGAAGATGAAATCCAAAATTGTCGTGAAAAAATTGATTTTGTGCGTTCTCCAGGGCATTTCGTGGAATTCGCAGAAGCAATTAAAGCGAATGATCCCACAAAATGCTGGTCGAATTTCCCCGATTATGCAGCTCCTTTAACCGAAACCATTCTTTTAGGAAACCTCGCCGTCTGGGGTGCCTCTAAATCGGAAGAACTCGGACCACGGGTGGAATGGAACGCTAAAGATCTGACGATTACTAATAATCCTGAGGATAAAGCACGTCTGGAATCCCTGGTTACCCCCACCTTCCATAATGGATATGAAAAATTTTAATTTCCTTATGAGAGACTGATTCCAGTTAAATTTAACTTTTGTAAGGCTCTGAAAATCCGTAATTCAGCTCTGTCTGCTGCTGGCAGATGCGTATACTGATTCTCATTTAAATTTCCGTTTTGTGCGGCGCAGAAGCAGGTATTTTTAGCGAATAAAAATGCCGAGGAAGCTGAAATTTATGGTATATCGGGTATAAAAAGCCATGGAAAGTGAAATTTTATGTGTGTCGAGTATAAAAGATGGAGAATATTCCGTTCTCCATCTTTTTTTATATTCACTGTGCTATAAATGTCCACTTTCAGGGATTTTTGCTTCGCTGAAAATGCCTGCGTTTAGAGTCACAAAAAAACGGAATTTTAAAGTAAGACCAGGTATAACATGACATTTTATACGGCCACAGATTAAATGGATGTTTGTTAAGACCATGGATGAAGATGTTTCATGTACACATGTGGATGTCCCTGTAAATCAGATATTTATTGTGCACGCTGTGTGAGCATTTTTCGTGTTTTGTGTTTATACGGAAAAGTGCTATTTTTTGACAAAAAAACACCGTGGATATTTTTATGTTTTAGGTTATAATAAAAGAAACTTTTTTATAAAAAGGTGATTTATACTGTTTCCACTTTAAATTTCCGTTTCGTGTGATTCTGAAGGCAGACATTTTCAGGGAAGCAAAAATGCCGGAGAAGTGGAAAATTGTAGTATATCGTGTATATAAACAGGAACATATCTTTATTTTATTAAAGGAGAAAAAAATGGGGAAAATTGGAATCGGATTAAATCTGGAAGCTGTTCGTACCAGTCATAAAAGTTTTGAATGGGGAGTACAATTTGCCGCAGAGCTGGGTTATGAATATATAGAACCCATGGTTCACTGGGGGCGAGAGCTTCTTTCTGAAGCACGATATTTTCATAGCGTTTCCATGCTGGATGATCCGCTGCGTATTCGTCAGGCCTGTGAAAAGCACCATCTGAAATTATCTGCGCTTTCCAGCCATTCACAGCTTTCGAAACCTGAAATCGCGGTGGAGTATCTTAAGCAGGCCGCGCGTTATGCCAAAGAATGTGGTGCTCCCGTGATTAATACGCATGAGGGACATAAGCAGCCATGGACGACAGAGGAAGAGGATTTCGTTCTGATCCGTTATTCCATCATGGAGGCCGCGAAAGTCTGTATGCCACGTGGAATTAAACTGGGGCTGGAAATGCACCAGACGTATTCTCTGATTCCAGATAAATATGACAGGATTCTGAATCTGGTCGACTTACCAAATATCGGTGCGAATTTTGATACCGGTAATGCATATCTTGGTGGACAAGATCCGATTCAGTGGCTGGACCGTATTAAGCACCGTTTAGTGCATATGCACGCAAAAGATATTTCCGTCGCCCAGTCAGATGCTGAACGTGGGAAAGTCATGGGGACCGCAGTCGGCTGCGCATGTGGTGATGGAGTAATTGACTGGGAGGCTGTCGTGGCCATTCTGCGTCCTTTACCGCAGGATATAGTGCTTAGTGTCGAGTGTGGAACTTTAGATCAGGCTGCCCGGAGTATCGAGCATCTGCGAAAGGTCATTCACGGATAATCTTTTTTCGCTTACGGACAAAATCCGATATGCGATAAAATTTTCATCATACTTTTTCCATATTTTATATCCGGTACACTATAAAAATCTGGCTTTTTAGGCGTTTTCGGCGACAAAAAAGCCTGCCTGTCAGCAGGCAGGGGAAAAGAAAATTATTAGTGTATCGGGGGTAATATAATATAAAATTTTACTTCACCTGTCTGCCGGTAAGCATTCTGGTTTTTAGAGATACATGAAAACGTTTATGCACACGGCACGCAAAATGGAATTTACATTCGGAAGCAGGTACGGTTTTGTACCCGATCACTATAAAAATCCGGCTTTTCAGGCGTTTTCGGCGACAAAAAAGCTGGCGTTTAGAAGCGCACAAAACGGAAATTTAAAGAAGAATCTGTATATTACGAAAATCCACTTTTCGTAAAAGATTTTTTAGCGGTATGAAACGAAATTTACACAGGTTCTCTTTTAAAATTTCCTTTTAAAGCTACAAAAAAAGGAAATTTAAAGGAGAATTTGCGTAACTTTCCGTTTTATGTGACCATGGAAGCGGTTTTTGCCACGAAGTAAAAAAGTTGGGAGGGAGTGAAATTTCATATGTGTCGGGTTCAAAATCTGATTTTACCCATAAATCGCGACTAAAAAATACTTTTTCCTCTTACAGAAAAAACAGAAGGAAGATTTTCCCTTATCCGGAGCTCTTCCTTCTGTTTTTTATTTTGGCCATATTCACTTTATATCCGATACACTATAAATTTCCGTTTCCCCGGCATTTTTGTTTCGCTGAAAATACTGGTGTTTAGAGGCGCACAAAACAGAAATTTAAGGTGGAACCAGTATAAATTTTCATCTTGTGCGGCCACGAAAGCACAGTGAATGCTGGCTGGCCTGACACGAACAGGGGAAGCGAAATTTATCGTGTGTCGGGCATAATCAGTATTTCCTGGACACCATGATTTTCACATTTTTCTCGTTTCCTAAAAGGAAGGCTGGTTTTAACAGAGGCCATCATGTTTATACCTGATACACTATAAATTTCCGTTTCCCTGGCATTTTTGTTTCGCTGAAAATACTGGCGTTTAGAGGCGCACAAAACGGAAATTTAAAGAGAACCAGAGTATATATACATACTTCGTACTTACATTTTGGTGTCCATTAACCAGGTTTTATTTCTTTTGCCAGCCATTTTATCGGCCCTCCTAAATGCGCAGGAAAACCAAGACCTGTGACTGCCGCCATATCCACTTCATCTTTTTCCGTCACCACTTCATCATGCACGATTCGGGCAGCTTCCATGGCCATGGCTGTCATAAGCCGATACGATAATTCTTTTAGTGAAGATACAGAAAAACGTAAAGAATCTTGAGTTTTCCAAGAGTGAATAATTTTTTCTGCTGCAGGATTAAATACCGGCATTTTATTCTGCAGGTGATTTTCCCTTAAAAGACCATTTTCAGATGCGGTTTCATGTTCTCTCCAGCAATAAAAACCTTCTCCTGTTTTCTTACCCAACAATTTTTTCTTTACCATGGAAATAATAATGGGGGACGGCGTAACATACTCTGGATAAGCTTCAAAAAGTACACGCCCACTGTGAAATACCGTGTCGATTCCGATTTCATCCATGATGCGTAAAGGTCCCCACGGCATTCCGAAATCACATGCGGCTTCCTCCACCATATTCATGGGAACACCATGCTGAAGCATTTTCAGTGCTTCATTTAAATATGGCTGCAGTAAACGGTTAATCACAAAACCTGGACAGTCCGCCACACACAGAGGTGTTTTCTCGATATAAAGAGCGTAATCGCACAGCCGCTGCACGATTCCTTCTTCTGTTTTTGTGGAAGGAATCACTTCCACTAATTCTCGGTGACGTACTGGATGTAAAAAGTGAAGCCCCGCGAAGCGGTGCGGGAAACGTAATTCTTCAGAAAGTACCTCGATCGGAATGGTAGACGTATTCGAAACCAAAAACGCATCCCGTGACATGATCTTTTCTAATTTTGCATAAAGTTCCCGTTTTTCCTCGACACGCTCAATAATACATTCCACGACCAGTGCACATTTTTTCATATCCTTCATCGTGCCACAGGTCACCAGAGACGCGAAATTCTCACGTTTAATCTCATTCGGAATATTATCCAGTTCCTGTAAAATCCGTTCGGGCACGGTACGAAGGATTTCCGTATTCGCATCATAAATACACACGGGGATCCCACACCGGGCATTCGCCGCCGCGATGGAAACTCCCATTAAACCTGCCCCCACGATTCCCACGGTGGAAATTCGAGGAAAGTTTCGTATATTCGCTGAATATAAAGGTTTTATTGTTCGTGTCATGATACTTCAGAATTTTCAGAAACATTTTCCGGTGGTAATACCCCTAAATACCGTTTCAGGTGATCCAGACCATTTCTCTCCACCGTACGTCCGATACGCTCTTTTGCCTGATGAAATTCACGATAATACGCCAAAACTTTTTCGATATATTCATAAGCCTCTTCTGTCGAAAGATTATCACACACCGTCTGCGCCAGTCGGGGAACCGCGCCACCATTTCCACCCACCATCAGACGCCAGCCTTTCGCCGTTCCCATAAGGCTTATGTCTTTAATCGCATTTTCCGCACACTGATTCGGACAGCCACTTACGCCCATTTTAATTTTCCCTGGCATTTCCATTCCGTGATAACGCCGATCCAGCTCCATTCCCACCGCCAGACTGTCCTGCTGACCACGCTTACAAAATGTGGTACCCGGACACGCCTTCACACTTCGGACACATATCCCCACCGCCGCACCAGGATCCATTCCCAGATCCGTCCATATGGCAGGAACCTCCTCTTCCGTCACGCCCACGAGCGCAATTCTTGCCGCGCTGGTAATTTTCATCGCCTGAACATGGTACTTCTCCGCCACGTCCGCCAGCTTACGTAAAATTTCCGGCGTTACCACGCCACACGGCACATGGGGAGCCACCGCATACGTCTGTTTATCTCGCTGAATAATCGCGCCGTTATCTCCATCCTGAAACATTTTTTCCTCCATATATAATCTTATTTTTTAAAATCTGTTTTAACATAAAAATCGATTTTCCCGATGCACTATAACTTTCCGATTTTCCTGACCACCGACAGTCTGCTCAGTATTTTTGCTTTCACTGAAAATGCCTGCGTTCAGAGCCGTTCAAAATGGAAATTTACACGAGAACCAGTATATTCCCGATGCATTATAACTTTCCGATTTTCTTGACCGCCGACAGTCAGCTCAGTATTTTTGCTTTCGCTGAAAATGCCTGCGTTCAGAGCCGTTCAAAATGGAAATTTAAAGTAACGCCAGTATAATTTTTGCTTTTTCGGGCACGTTCACTTCCTGCTGACAGAGCAGGCTGGAATGAAAATACCTGTTTTTTGTAGCAGCAGAAAATTATATTTAATGTGGAGCCAGTAATACATCTGTGTTTATAAATATGTATCATACCTCACGAAAAACAGGAAGGAAAATTTCCTCGTACACCGGAGGTTAAACGTAAATCCAGTATAAGTTAAAGATGAAAAACGGCCGCACGATGAACCTCCGCCGTATTAAAACACGAAATGGCCTCCTCCACGGGCAAAATGCGAAACTCGATTCCTCGTCTGACTAAAAACTCGATACTCTTTTTTGAAAGCGAAACCTCCGCTGCCTGATCTGTCGCCAGCACCAGTAACTGCACCGGCCCCTCACACACGAATTCGATATCTTTTCGGCGAAATCCATGCGGATCCTTTTTAGGTAACTTTCCGCGAGAACAGATTTTTCCATTCGCCATGATGTAAAAATCATTCCGAAACACCACATCATTCACACATATTTCATTTTGTTCATTTTGAGAAATCCGTGGATATTCCGGAAAAACATATTTTTCCGCACTAAAAGGGCCTCTTCCCAAAACAATTTGTGCCAGCGCCACCGCCCCCAGCGCCACCGCATCATCACCCAGTGAAGAAAGCAGAATTCGCCGCGAACTGGCAGCTGCTGGAAGTTTATCATTTTCCATAATTTTTTCAATTACCGGCATAATAAAATGATGACACGCTTCCATTACTCCACCACCAAGAATAATTACTTCTGGGTCAAAAAAATGCCGAATCGTCAGACACGCATACGCCAGCACTTCCGCATTATAATGAACGATCGCCGAAACCACCGCGTCACCACGTTTTAATGCTTTACTCAGCACCCCAGACCGAATAAGAGACATGTCTCCGCCCGTCAGTTCTGTAATAATGGATTCCGCACCATGTGCCAGCGCAAGACGAATTTCGCGCTCAATCGCCGTCCGACTGGCCAAAGATTCCAGACAGCCATAATTTCCACATCCACACGCCACCGGAATTTCCGGCCCAAAAGGCCCCGTGGCGGCATACAGTGAATGTCCCGAATTATCTTCCATCACCTGAAGCCGCGCCTGTGCAGGTTTCTTCGATAATTCTGACTTTCCGGATATTTTTTCCGAGGATTTATTCCCCGTTTTTTTTGTATAAATGGGGATCCGCGTTTTCCAAGATTCCACAGGAACCTGCACTACCATATGTCCGATTTCTCCCGCAGCATGAGCAGCTCCAGTCCATAAATTTCCATTCACGACGATTCCGCTGCCTACACCCGTCCCCACAAAAATACCGACTACACTTTTCGCATTCCGCCCCGATCCGAGCCACGCTTCTCCCAGCGTTCCCAGATTTCCATCATTTCCGACTGCCACCGGAATATGAAAACGTTCCTGAAGAATCTCTCCCAGTTTAACTCCTGACAGATTCATATTCGGCGTAACAATTATATTTCCCGTTTCTGTTTCCACCACTCCCGGTATGGCGATTCCCACCGCCAATAACTGATCCAGCGAGATGCTCTCCTTTTCCAAAAGATAATAAACAGAACGCTCGATTTCATTTACCGTTTCCTCCGGTGGACATCCTCGGGGAGTCACTCCCTTCCAGCGCGAAAATACTCGGCCAGACGCCCCGATAAGACATGACTGGATTTTCGTCCCCCCCACGTCTATTCCTACATACAGAGGTTCATTTACTTCATGAATTACGTCTTCATTTTTTTCTTGTGGCAAATTTTGTTCTCCATTCATGTCTCAGATAACCTCAATTCTTTATCTTTTCGTCATTCTAAACAGATATTTCTTCCAGGGATTTTGTATTTTTGAATTTTATATCCGATATAATATCTGTTTCTCGTTTAAATTTCCGTTTTGTGCGGCTTTTTACACATGCATTTTTAGCGAAACAAAAATGCCGGGGAAGTGGGAATTTTATCGTGCCTCAGGTATAAAACTTCCTTTAATATATTTTAAGTAGAGAGAATACTGAAGAAATAAAATCTATTATAACACCATATATATATTATAGATTGTACTCTCTGAGTAAATAACAGAAAAGTAGTGCGGTGTAAAGATTTTCAAAAAAAATATGTTTTATAAATTTGTACAAATTATATATCGTGTTTTCGTTTTAAATTTCATCAGAGTCTGCTCATATGAATGTATTTTGTACAAAATAACACTAAAATGGAAATTCGCACAATTAGATAAACCATGAAATTTCTTTACGGGTTTACGCTTCCGGAATCTTCAAAAAATCAGCTTTTGTAACAGTACAAAAAGTGGAAATTTAAACTTAAATTATTTAGTACATAAATTTGTGAATATACTCGTTTTAAATAATTTCTCACCATGAATATTTTATTTCGAAACGTTTCCCCACTTCTTGACAAAACTTTTTTTAGCAATTATCATAAAACTGATGCACAGGTTCCATATTTTATTTTCATATCATGCGGTCATATGGAAGCAGATATTTCATGCTTTCATGAAGTGCCAGGAAAACTGAATTTATAGTGTATCGGGAATAAATTTTTGTGGAACCAATAATTTTAACGTAAATGAGAATATTTATTTATACTGGTTCTCGTTTAAATTTCCGTTTTGTATGGCTTTTAACGCAGGCATTTTCAGCGAAGCAAAAATGTCGAGGAAGCGGAAATTTATAGTTCCTCGGGTATATATTTTCTCGTTTTTTATTTTCATTTTCTTTTTACCAAATTTTAAATGATTATGCTCCAGGATATCGAAATCGCTCGTCAGGCAAAAATGTTACCGGTGAAGGAAGTCGCAGCAGAATTAAATATTCCTTCTGATGCCATTATTCCATATGGTCACTGGAAGAGTAAAATTTCTCTTGATTACTGCCAGTCGATTCAGGAACGTCCGAACGGAAAACTCATTTTGGTTACGGCCATCACCCCGACTCCTGCTGGGGAGGGGAAAACCACCACATGTATCGGTTTAACGGATGCTTTACGGAAAATTGGCAAGAAATCGGTCGTCTGCCTGCGTGAACCGTCCATGGGGCCATGTTTTGGCATAAAAGGTGGAGCCGCCGGTGGCGGTTATTCTCAGGTCGTTCCCATGGAAGATATAAATCTTCATTTTACGGGTGACTTTCATGCGATTAGTGCTGCCCATAATCTTCTGTCGGCCATGGTGGATAATCATATTCATCACGGAAATCGGATGAATCTCGATCCGCGGCTCATTACGTGGGGAAGAGTACTCGACATGAATGACCGTACCTTACGAAAAATCGTCATCGGACTGGGAGGAACCGCGAACGGTATTCCGCGGGAAAGTACTTTTGACATTACAGTCGCCAGTGAAGTAATGGCCATTTTCTGTCTGTCAGAAAATCTGATGGATCTTAAACAGAGGCTGGGAAAAATTATTGTTGGGCGAAACACGCAGAAAGAATATGTTACCGCTGCGGACATAAACGCGAATGGTGCCATGACGGTTTTACTGAAAGATGCGCTGCAGCCGAACCTGGTGCAGACTCTGGAAAACACACCTGCCTTAATTCATGGAGGACCTTTCGCAAATATCGCCCATGGATGTAACAGTTTAATCGCGACAAAACTCGGCCTGAAAATAGCAGAATATACCGTTACCGAAGCTGGTTTCGGAGCAGACCTGGGCGCAGAAAAATTCTTAGATATAAAATGCCGAAAAATGGGAGTTCATCCAGACGCAGTCGTTCTCGTGGCGACGATCCGTGCTCTAAAATATCACGGTGGAATGGCGCTGGCAGATCTTCACCAGCCGGACACTTCCGCGCTGGAAAAGGGAATCGAAAATCTGAAAAAGCATCTCGAAAATATTCACCGTTTCGGCCTGCCAGCAGTCGTCGCGTTAAATGTTTTTCAGACGGATTCAAAACAAGAATTACAGATGGTAACAGAAAAATGTGCGTCTCTTGGAGTCCGCGTCGTGCAGGCCACTCATCATCAAAATGGTTCCGCTGGCGCAGAAGAGCTGGCGCGCGTCGTGGTGGATGTGGTGGAAAATACGCCGACCAATTTTTCTTTTCTGTACCCCGACTCTTATTCTCTGTGGGATAAAGTGCGCGTTATTAGCCAGGAAATTTACGGTGCCACAGAAATTCAGGCAGATCGTGTCACTCAAAATAAATTTCAGCAGCTGCAGGAAAAAGGTTTCGGAGATTTTCCGATCTGTATGGCCAAAACCCAGTATTCCCTTTCAGCGGATCCCCAGCTGCGTGCCCGGCCACAAAACTTTAACATTCCCGTACGGGACGTAAAAGTAAGTGCCGGTGCAGGTTTCGTCGTGGTGTATCTTGGAGACATTATGACCATGCCTGGCCTTCCTAAAATTCCCTCTGCAGAAAAAATTGACATTTCCCCAGACGGAAATATTATGGGTTTATTTTAACCTTCCCTTTATACCGCGTTCACCTTAAATTTCAGGTTTCACTGCGTTCTGTCTGCATATATTTACCGCGACATACGATCATTTCCGCTTCCACTGTCACCGACAGGCCAGCAGGCATTTTATTTTCTTGTCCACGACAAGTCGTGAGGAAAATCTGCTTTCATGAACGTACGAAACAAAAACTTAATGTGGCTCAGAGATCCGCAAAACAAAATACCAGAAAAATGAAAATAAGGGGGAATATTATCTTCCCCCTATTTCTTATCTTTTATAAAAATTCTTCGTTTTCAGATTTTCCGAATATACCAGAGATTTCACGTTATATCTGAGGCACACTATAAATTTCCGTTTTCTCAGCATTTTTGCTTCGCTGAAAATACCTGCTTCGAGAGCCGCACAAAACGGAATTTAAAAAGTGGAACCAGAGTATATAATTAAAATCAGAGTATATAAATTTAGCTTTTCTGAAGCCCAAAATAACGTTTTGCGTAAAGTGAAACGGTGGAAAAGTGAAAACTTTTACACCTCTGGCATGATGATTTTCACGTATGGTAATCCGCATTAATATGCACATAATCCACAGTTAAATCAGATGTCCACACGCATGCATTTCCAGAACCTTCCTCAAAGAAAAGTTCCACACATATTTCACGATTTTCTTTCATGGATGCAGAAACGGCGGGCGCATCAAATTTCGCAGGACTTCCTTTTTCGAAAAGAAGAAAATCATTTACACGCAAAGATACTTTCTGCGCGTCAAAAGGAATTCCCGCATAACCGGCCGCAGATACGATTCTCCCCCAGTTCGGATCATTTCCCGTGCATGCGCATTTTACCAGAGGACTGTCTGCCACCGCTCGCGCGATTTTTTTCGCGTCCGCATCACTCTTTAAACCACGCACGTGAATCGTTATCATATGGGAAGCCCCTTCCCCGTCATTCGCCATTTCTCGGGCAAGCTGCGTGCACAGCCGTAAAAGCTCCGCACAAAACTCAGGAGAATCTGCCGCGTCTGGAATCTCTGCGAATTCCGAACCTTTCTCTTCTGAAAATGCCGCGCCATTCGCCAGCATAAGAAACGTATCATTCGTACTGACATGCCCATCCACCGTTACGCAGTTTATCGTCTGATCCGCCACTTTTTGCAGCAGTTTTTGGGCAGATCCAGCAGAAAGAAAAGCATCCGTGGCGATCACTCCCAGAAAAGTGCCCATATTCGGCGCGATCATCCCTGCCCCTTTTCCCATTACCGCGATACGAACTGGCACGCCTTCCACCATTACCTCCGCGGTAAACAGTTTCATTACCGTGTCTGTCGTCATCATACCACGCGCGACCGATTCCATTCCCTCCTGCGTCGGAGATAAAATGGATAGGGCCTTCAAAATTCCCGCCTGCACATTCTCCATGGGTAAGAAATGCCCAATAATTCCCGTCGACATGACCAGAGTGGACGTTTCCTCCGCGCCGATCTGCTCTGCTGCAAATTTCGCCATATTTCGAGCATCCTGAATCCCACGTTCTCCCGTACAGGCATTCGCGTTTCCAGAGTTTATTACCACCGCCCGAATCTCAGACGCTGGCGTACGCTGACGATCCACCACCACCGGTGCCGCACACACGATATTCCGTGTGTAAACTCCCGCGGCAGTCGCAGGAACCTCGGAAACAATCAGAGCTAAATCTTCTCGTGTTTTATCCTGCTTTATCCCGGCGTGAACGGCAGAAAACTTATATTTTTTAGGAATGAAACATGTCATCATAAAACCTTCTCTCTCGATACCCGTCATTCTTTTATGTCCAGTACACTCATTTTCTTTACCACTCAGTATTTTCTCTCCTGCATTCACTGGTTCCACCTAAATTTTCATTTCGCGTGAATCTGCCTGCAGGTATTTCTCCGTATCAAAAAATCTGTGAATCAAAAAATAGAGTGCAAAAATTCACAGCACATCCATATATTTAATCTCGGTATCCATCCAGTACTTTTAGTACCGCATCCACATTTCCAAAAGGCGCACTGACCTGAATTCCCGCGACATCCTTTCGGATTACTTCGATCGATTCACATGCAATTTTTACGCCCTCCGCCAACTGAGCTTCTTTCGTTTCCGCCAGCTCCATCCGACGCATAATTTCATGAGGAATTTCCACTCCCGGTACTTCATTCTGCAAAAATGAGGCATTCCGAAAACTCGCCAGAGGCCAGATTCCAGCCAAAATGGGTACATTACATACTCGCACACGATCTAAAATTTTCAGCAGAGCGTCTGTATCAAAAACCGGCTGCGTAATCGCAAAATTTGCCCCCGCTTCCACTTTTTTGAAAAACCGATCCACTTCTCTTTCCATATCCAGAGCCGTCGGATCCAGCCCGACTCCGATCACGGCATTCGTCACCGAGTGAATACTCTGCCCACCCATGTCGATTCCCTGATTCAGACGCTTCTGAATCATGACCGCGCCGACGGAATCCGTGTCAAAAACGCCCGAAACATCCGGATACTCTCCCACTTTGGGAGGATCCCCGGTAACATAAAGTAAATTCCGAATATCACATGCCGCGGAAGCCAACATATCCGCCTGAAGGCCAATTAAATTTTTATCCCGGCAGCAGACATGGAGAATTACCTCGATCAGCGCTTCTTTCTGAATCCGGTCAGCCGTTATCAGCGAAGAAATTCGACTGCTGGCGCGCGGCCCGTCCGGAATATTTACGCAGTCGATTCCGTGCCGATGCAGACGTTTACAGCGTTCGATCGTCGGGCCTAAATCATATCCACGAGGAGGCGTCAGCTCGACACTCGTCACCCACCGCTTCTGCGTAAGCCGCCACGCAAAACGAGAACGTTCATCCAGCGGTGTTTCCGGTAAACATTTTACCTCCTCTTTCGTCGGCTTTAAATCCACTCTCTTCGTCCTGGCGGAAACCAGAGGTTTTACAGCTTTCGCCATTTCCTGAATATGCTCCGCATGAATTCCGCAGCAGCCGCCCACTCCACGCGCGCCGAGATTTACATACCGAATCGCGTATGTCGTGAAGTATTCTGGTGAGGTCAAATAAATATTCCGATTCTCCACCATTTTCGGCATCCCGGCATTCGGCTGCACCACCAGCGGAATACTCGGATCCAGCACCGCCAGTGCCTGCTCCACAGATTCCAGCATTCCATCAGGCCCCACTCCACAGCTCAGACCCCATGAGAAAGGTACCGGCATCTTGTCCCGAAATCGTGGCTGCTGGAAATGCGTGATCACCCGAGAGAATGATTCTCCAGCCATGGTTTCTTTATTCAGATCCAGCGAAACTAAAACCATAAATGGAATTTCACTGCCCTGCTCATCCCGTAATTTTTTTATCGCTTTAATACAGTATTCGATCGCCCGAATACTCCGCTGCGACTCAAACATAATGAAGTCCACGCCCGCCTGCCATAAACTTCTGCTCTGACGTAAAATCGCGTTAATGATCGCGTCTTTTGATAATGCCCCGCCGAGATCAGATCCCACAGGTCCGATTCCTCCTGCGATCCAAAACTGCTTATCCTCATTCCCAGGACGCTTACAAAATTCCGTAATGGCATTTTGCGCCAGTTTTACTCCCGCTTCATTAATTTCTTCTGTTTTCTCCAGTAATCCATATTTTTCCAGCGCTAAAGGATTCGCACCGAAAGTATTCGTCGTCAGCACTTCTGCCCGCGCTTCCAGATATTTCGTGTGAATATCCTGAATTAAAGCGGGATTCGAAAGGTTCAGTTCATCAAAACACCGATTCATGAAAACATGCCGGCGATAAAGTTCCGTCCCCATGGCCCCATCAAAAATAACACAAGAAGACATCAGGGCATCCCGTAAAGACTTTTTCCCTTCTTGAGGAAACTCTTTTTCTTTCTTGCTCGCCGATTCTGTACCCGCCATGACTAAATCCTTCTCTAAAATAAACTTTACTAATTTTTATACCCTATACACCACTAATTTTCATTTTTTCGGCATTTTATACCTGATACACTATAAATATTTCCTCGTCCTCTGTTCGCTGGCAGACGGGCCAGTTTTTTTCTATACTCGTTTTCCTTTAAATTTCATTCTTATGCGGCTCTGAAAAGGCATTTTTAGTCCAGCCTGCTGCTGGCAGGGAAGCAAAATGTCGGAGTGGTATTTCATCGTACATAAAATATCTCGGTTTTCAGAACCACACAAAACGGAAATTAAAAATAAACAGATAAATAGGTAATCAGTATAAATAGGCAAAATGTCTGCCAGAGACTTATGGAAAACTGAAAATAATCGAAAATCAGCATATACAAAATTTCAATAAACTTTTATTTTATCAAAATACCCCAAAATGTCAAGGATTAATTGGGTTTCCAGGCAAGAAAACCCAGTCTATTTTCAAAAAACGCCATACAGAAACACGAGTACATCCCGGAATGAAAAAAATGCATTTTCTAATGATGGCATAAAAATATTAAAATGACATTACTAAAGATTTTTTTCTCCCCCTCTTGCAAAAACAGAAAGATATGATATAATTAAGTGTGTTCTTCGAGATAATATGAAGAATAATGGCGGTGTAGCTCAGTTGGTAGAGCAGCGGGGTCATAATCCGCGGGTCGGGGGTTCGTGTCCCTCCGCCGCTACTTTTGCGCCACATGAATTTTCTGTGGTAAATATTAGCCTATACTCCTGTTTTTACGGGAATTGGCTCCTCTCGGTATATATTATAAAGATAGAGGGTGGAAATCTGGGTGGCCAAGATGGCGGATTCAAAAAAGTGAAGGTAAAATTTAAGAAACTTACCTTCATTTTTTTATTTCTTGTTTATTTATACTCTGATTTTCTTTTAAAATTTCCGTTTTATGTGACTCTGAACACAGGTATTTTTGCTTCTCTGAAAATTTCGGGAAAGTTGCGGAAAATGGGTTAAAAGAGCGTAAAGATCTGTACAAAAACGTTACTGAAAGGTCACTTTAAGTTTTTTCCGAGTCCTTTTGCGAATTCTTCTTGAGTCAGATTTTGTTCCATGCTGGCCGCGATTTTTGTAAAAGAAAAAGATTTATACCCGATACATTATAAAATTCCGCTTCCCCGGCTTTTTTGCTTCGCTGAAAAAGCCTGCTTTTAAAGCCGCACAAAACGAAATTTTAAATTGGAACCAGTATATGACGCGCCGTGAGAGATTATACGCCGTAAATCAAGGATGCGACAAATATGCAAAATAACCACAGGATAAGTATAGAGACGAATAATGTACTCATGATCTTCGTTTCCTGTGCGTTGGGAGTAGGTATTTGAGGAAACACGATGCCAATAATTAGCGTGATGATAAAGGCGACGATTCCCGTCGTCAATAATAAACGAAAACCGGAGTAGTCACTATTCCACCATCCATAAGCAAGACTCGGAAGAACGCCGAAAAAAGAGTAAACCGAAATGTAAAAAAATAGTCGATGAATTAAAATAATCATGAGAAATCCCTTTTGAGAAAAATGACGCAAAGAATCCAGTAAGATCTTTCATATTATCAGTATACATAATGTGTCGGCAGAAATCAAGATCTTTTTCACATGCACGGAGATGCTTTTTCATGCAAAATCGTATTCTTTCCTCTGCTTATTTCTGGAAATATTCTTTTTTTTGAGAAAAATTCAGGAAATGAGTCGACTTTTCTTTCGTTTTGATTATATACTCATTCCATTTTAAAATTTCGCAAAAGTTTTGTTAAAATTTGCACGATAGAATAATTATCACAAGATTGGATACGTTGTCAAGTGGGAAAAATGGGAAATTACAAATTATCGCAAGAAATTTTGGAAAACTTGCGCCGTGAGCACAAAAAAACTCGCGAAAAGTCGGCGGCAGACAGGTTAAAAGCGCGGGTTTTCTTTTCGGAAGTGTGTGGTCGGTCGGCGACGTGGCGGAAGTCCGAATGATGGACGAAGCACGGTACGCGCCTACTTTCAAAAATGGAAATCCGGCGGAATCGACGCGCTCAAACAGCGTCTTTTGCGAGGTCGTGTGGCCAAACTTACCGACGCTCAGAAGGTGGAGCTCGGGAAGTGGCTGGATGAAAATCTCTGTCAAAAAGTGGCTGAAATCCAGCGGCATGTTTTATACGGATTCCACTTTAAATTTCCATTTCGTGCGGCTCTGAACGCAGGCATTTTCAGCGAAGCAAAAATGCCGAGGAAGCGGGATTCATTATGCATCGGATATAAAAATGTATCACGTTTTTTTTACACGATCCGGAATGTGCAGTTTTTTGAATCGCCTCGGATTCGTCTACAAAAAACCGAAGCATGTGCCGGGCAAAGCGGATCCCGAAAAGCAAAAAGAATTCGTCGCGCAGTACCGAAAACTCCGGAAAAACGCGGGTCCAAATGAAGTTTTTTTATCCGATGCACTGTAAAATTTCACTTTTCCGGCATTTTGCTTTCGCTAAAAATGCCTGCGTTCAGTGTCGCATAAAATGAAAATGTAATGTGAAACCATATTCGGCGACGACTGCCATCCGCGGCACGATCCGAAAACCGTCATTCACGTTTTTGTCGACAACGCTCGATATTATCGCGCCGCACTTTTGCGCGAATTTTTATCCCACACGAAAATTCGTCTGCATTTTTTACCAACTTACTCGCCGAACTTAAATCCGATCGAACGCTTGTGGCGATTTTTCAAGAAAAAAGTGCTCTACAATCGTTATATTCCTGAATTTTCAAAATTCATGCAAGAATGCAAAATCTTTTTCTGCCGCCGAAAGCGTTATCATGCAGAGCTGCGCACGCTGATAAATGAAAAGTTTCATCTTGTCGCAGACAAAAACTGAATTTTAAAATGGCATGAGTATACATAAGGTGTCGGCAGAAATCAAGATCTTTTTCACATGCACGGAGATGCTTTTTCATGCAAAATCGTATTCTTTCCTCTGCTTATTTCTGGAGATATTCTTTTTTTTGAGAAAAATTCAGGAAATGAGTCGGACTTTTCTTTCGTTTTAATTATAATGAAAAGAAATTGATTTGTAATGTCCGCCCACCGGCGCGGGCATTTTCAGCGAAGTAAAATGCCGGGGAAGCGGAGATTTTATAGTGCAGCTGGGATAAAAGTCTGTGTAAAAAGGGAGGTCCTGTTTTTGTGTGAATATTTGGCGGCGGTCTTTATGTGCATGTTTTTTTTGTTTTGTATATGCGATAAATTTTTTATTTTCTGGCATTTTGCTTTCCTGCCAGCGACAGACGGAGTTAAAAATATTGGGCTTTTAGAGCCGCGGAAAATGGAAGTTTAAAGTGGAACCAGGTATAAAACGAGGAATTTTTAGCGCAAAATTTTGTGCCCCATAAGCCTCTGATAAAATTTATGGTTCAGATGCATTCCTCAAAAGAATGGACTACTGGTTCCACTTTAAATTTCAGTTTTTTTGCGGCTCTGAAAGCAGACATTTTTAGCGAAGCAAAATGCCGGGGAAGCGGAGATTTTATAGTGTATCGGGTATAAAATAAATGGATATGTTTAAAAAAATATTGTCTGGATATTTATTAATCTGGCTTACATTAATCTGTATGCTGGCATATTATTGGCCTGAAATACAGGTGGCCAGTCGAGGAATGATTCCGAGTTATTTTTGCCCATTTAATGTGCCCGGCTGGGCCATGCAGATCATGATCGCGGTTACCATGCTGGCGATCGGCAGTCTGCTTCCGGTGGAAGAGGTAAAAATGGTAATACGTCGGTGGCCGCGGATATTAAGTGGAACGGCGGTTCAGTTTATTTCCATGCCGCTTTTAGCTTATCTTATGGGAAGGGCATTTCATCTGGAAGGTCCATGGTTTATTGGAATAATGCTTGTTGGGTGCGTTCCCGGTGCCATGGCGTCTAATATGCTGACGATGATTTCTAAAGGTAATGTTAGTTATTCTGTCGGATTAACCACCAGTTCGACGTTCCTTTCTCCGCTGATGGTTCCCCTGCTGCTGGCATTTTTTTTGTCCACGACAGTAAAAATAGATGTGTCAAAAATATCCTGTGATTTACTTTTAACGGTCGTCTGCCCAGTGATTATCGGTTTTACACTTTCAAGATTACTGAAGTGGTGGCGGATTACGGCGGAGCAAGTTGGGGAAATTGTGGCGAATATTGTTATTATATGGATTATTGCCTCTGTTTCAGCGAAGAATCACGGATGTATCGGCAGCACACCGGGAATCGTGGCGGCGGCACTTATATGCTTAAATATCGGCGGTTACCTGGCGGGATGGTTCGGCGGATTTTTTGTTGGCCTGGATGATAGAATGCGGCGTGCACTGACGCTGGAAGTCGGAATGCAAAATGCGGGTCTTGGAACTTATCTGGCCACGACTTATTTCGCCAGCACTCCACAAGCGGCGATCGTCTGCGCGATGTATACTTTCGGATGTATGTTTACAGGAATCGTACTGGCTCAGCTGTTCCGACTTAAAAAGACACAGGATGAAAGGGCAGAGGAAATCCGTTAAATGTTCTGTACGCTGAGAATGACGGTAAAATAATTTTTGGGAGCAGAATATGAGGAAAGTATTTTCTGGAGCTGTTTTTATTCCCGATACACTATAAAATTTCGCTTCTTCGGCATTTAGCTTCGCGAAAATGCCTGCAGTCAGAGCCGCACAAAACGAAATTTTAAATTGGAACTAATATAAAATTTTTTGTACTGGATATATAAAAAAACAGATTGTGTGCCGAAAAACCGAATGACGGAACATAAAATGGAGATTAAAATCAAAAAATTCAGAAATTAAGGGAAAATATGCCTTTTTTGAGTGCGCAGTACCCCTCCTTGAAGAATCGCGGATGTGAATTATAATTACGTTTTATATAAATAATACGTATTTTTTTAAAATATGAACTATTTTTAATTAAGGAGGATAATGATGTCAAAACCCCAGCATGTAGTGAAAAAATCGAATCATGGAAAACGGCCAGCGAATGCCCAGGCGCGTCGTGCGAAACGAAGACTGGTAAAGACCTGATTTTATTATTTTATGTTTTTTGAAGAAGAAACCCAGGTCAGTAACCGTGCTGAAGGAAGGTTTCTTTTTTTTTCGGTTATTTTTGTGCCCGGCGTGATGAATTTCACTTTTTTTGTTTACCGACAGATGGCATTTTGTGATGTATGGAGTGCCTATTTTTGTGGCCGCAGAAAACGGAGATTAAAAGTAAAATTGGTATAAAAGGAAGAGTCTCATCATGAAAAAGTGTTCTTTAATTGATTTATCATGTCTAAATAAGAATCATATCGTGGCGGATATCGAAGAAATCAGGCGTATTAATCCTCAGCGTTTTGAAATGGAGCAGTTATCTGCGATTATTTATGCGAATATGGAGGAGCAGATTTTTGTGGGTTACCAGGATGTTTCACCGGAGGCGTTTTGGTGCCGAGGGCATATGCCTGGAAAACCGCTGATGCCGGGAGTCATGATCTGTGAAGCGGCGGCGCAGGTGGCCAGTTACGCTGCGAAAAAATTAGGTTTATTGGAACATGGTCTTATCGGTTTTGGCGGCCTGGATAATGTAAAGTTTCGTGAGCCAGTTTACCCTGGCCAGCGGCTGTTTATTGTTGATAAGGTCACGAAATACCGCAAAAATGCCATTTTGGTGCTGGATTTTGAGGCGGTGGTGGACGAAAATGTCGTCGCGGATGGAACGATTAAAGGTGTCCTGCTGCCGATATAACCTTTTTTTGTTTTTGATTTTTCCTGTGTTTTGATTTTTCATAAAAATTTTAATAGTATGGAAATAAAATTTGTCCATACGCAGTTCTTTAAAAAGAGAAATCGGTAACAGGTTAAAATTCGCGTGTGGTGATGCATTATGTTTCTTCCTTTTTCCATTACAGGTCTTCGGCTCACGCAATTTCCCTTTATTACATGGGGTCTGGTTTTCCTAAATCTTCTCATTTTTGTCCATTTCCAGGCATTACCACCGACTTCTCGACAGGTGATCGTTTTCGAGTATGGTTTTATGCCGTGTCGGGCGTCACAGCTTCTTTCACATGAACCGGTGGTTATTCCGGTTTCAAAACAGCTGACGGACGGGCAGGGGAATTTTTTGAATGCATCATTTAAGGTTTCTTTACCGTATGAACCCAAAACGATTATTTTGTCTTGGGTTTCTTACTCCTTTCTGCATGGAACCTGGCTTCATTTAATAGGAAATCTCTGGTTTTTATGGCTTTTTGGACGTTATATCGAAAATTGCCTGGGGCATTCGGTGTTCCTGATTTTTTATCTTGGAGGTGGTGTTTTGGCGGCGGCCGCACACTGGAGCGTAATGTCGGGCAGCACACAGCCGGTCATCGGGGCCAGCGGGGCAGTCGCGGCCATCCTGGGAGCTTTCGCCGTACTTTATCCGTATGTCCGAGTTCAAACACTGGTGTTTATTATCATTTATTTCACAGATATAGAGTTACCAGCACTTATTTTATTAACGCTGTGGTTCATCGGGCAGGTTATATCGGGTTTATTCGTTTCTCCGGCAGCAGATTACACGCCAGCGGTGGCCTGGTGGGCACATGTGGGCGGTTTCGTCGCAGGAATGTGGCTTATTATGTTTTTTACACCCAGACGCCAGTTAAAAGAAAATACACTTTAATATTTTTAGACCCGATGTATGATTTCCTTTCCCCCTGTCGCCGACAGGTCGGCATTTTGCTTCGCTGCCCGCAGCAGACTGGGCTGAAAATGCCTGCTTTCAGAGCTTTAGAAAACGGAAATTTAAAGTGGAATCAGTACTATATTTTTACTCTTCTGCTGCAGACTTATCGCTGGGTGAGGAGATCCTAAATGTCTGATTTTTTATAGCCGTTTATTTTTGGTTTCCCATGTCTGATGAGATACATGGAATGCTGATTTTGGAGTCTGAATAAAACGAGAATTTAGAGGAGTACCGATATAAGACGGTAGGTCGAGCAGAGGCAGAAGAATGTCAGGGCATAAAAAAAAGTCGGCGAACCGACTTTTAAATCCCTCGATAAGTCTGAGCGGGGCACTCCAGACAAAGATAAATTCTCCCGAAAGTATCCCTGCTGTATAATCTGAAAAGAAAGCATCATTCCGCGGGCAGAACCAGCGGAATGGTTTCTTTTGAGGTCAGATCAGACTAGTTCTTTTCTTACACCGATTAATGTCCGCAGGCGTTCTGCCAGAAGTGCTGCGTCGAATGGTTTTCTAAACGTTTCATTAATACTGGAACGATCAAAATTATTCGCGCTACCATCATCGGGCAAAAGAGCAATAAGAATTATATCGGTAAACTCCGCGTTACGTCGCAGATTCTGGCAAATCTGCAGGGCTTCTGTTCTGCCGATCGAAAAATCGACAATTATGCAGTCAGGATGGAAACTTTCCGCCTGGATACCCGCATCAAAACCGCTGGCCGCGACACCCACTTTGAACGAACGTTCAGGTGGAAGTTCCCGGTTAAGGTTTTCGATGAGAATCTGATCCTGTGCGACGATCAGAACCTTTGCAACAGTTTCTTCTTCCAGGCCACCTAAAGGCATATTATGCTCCTTCAGGAATTTAATCAGGAATTCGCGCGGTATGCGACGATCCTGTGAGCCAGGAATTCGATAACCCTTGAGTCGGCCTGTATCGAACCATTTACTGACAGTGCGTGGGGCCACCTTACAAATTTTGGCGACCTGACCAGTTGTGAAGACCTTCATGGTAGGCACTCCGATTTTACAACTCGCCTCGACTAACTTCCCCGAATTGCCCCCCTGGGCTATTCAGGACTCAATTTCCCTTACCTAAATGTTCCACCATGGAGAGGCATACTCCATGGGTTCCCAAGAAGGTAACTTGGGGTGGGAAACTGATCTGATATTGCTTCAATAATAAAATTTAGCTTGGGAAATGAAAAATAAATCCCCGTATGCTTTAGTTAATACATCGGCTTAGGAATAACAGAAATTCAACGAATTTTTCGATTTTTACATAAATTCAGAAAAACACATTTTTAATTTCTGATATTTTTCATTTCTTCCCTCTGTTCTAAATTTCATTTCCCCCGGCTTCCTCAAAAAAATGTTTGAGTGAAAACCATATATTATTAAATGAAATGTAAAACATATGGGAATAAAAACGTTTTTTTTCAGAGAAGCTAAAACTCTGAAACTGGAAAATTTTTCCATCCGTTTTTTCTCTTTCATGGTTATAATCCACTTCCGATAATTATATTTTCGTATTTTGCACCTGAAAACTTTAGGTTCTTTCTTAATTTCGTATAGGTTATTCGTTTTCTTTCGATATTCTTGATAGAGCATTTGTTAATCATTGTGCATTTTATTTATTTTTTCAGTATTTCACCTCTTGTGATTTATTTTTTGGATTTTATGGCCAGAGGTCTTCTTTTTATATCTTTTATGCCTGATGTATAGTTAATTTTTTTTATTTTTAGCGTGTTTTCTGTTTTGCTGGAAATATGTATCTGTAGCGCTGAACGAAACGGAAAATTAAAGTGGAAACAGGAAATACCTGGTATTTTGTACATCTTTCGCATGAAGAAACGAGGAAGTAATGTTTATTGGACAGTTATATTTTATTTGAACATGATGGATTTATGCGAAATTTAAACAAAAACCATGGATTTATGTAAAATTTCAAAACAAAAACCATAGATGGATTTTGGTGGCCGTGTTTTTTCTGTAAAATGTCAGCAAAAGAAAAAATTTGTTGTGTGGAATTAAAATGGGGGGATCCCACTCTTGATTTTTTTTATTTTTAACGTAAAATTTATTTGATTGCTGAAGAGAAGCGGGCGGTCGCTTACGATATTCGTAAGAGGAAAGTCCGGGCTTCACAGGACAGGGAGATGGATAACGTCCACCGGTCGTGAGATCAGGGAAAGTGCCACAGAAAATAAACCGCCCCGGGTTTTTAAATTTGGGGTAAGGGTGAAACGGTGAGGTAAGAGCTCACCAGCGGTCGAGGTGACTCGTCCGGCTCGGTAAACCCCTCCTGAAGCAAGATTAAACAGAGGGAAGTGGTAAAGCGTAAAAACTTTTCCCCCAATTTAGTCCGAATTGGCGCCCCCCTCGGGTAAATCGCTAGAACGGGCGAGTAATCGTTCGTCCAGATAAATGATCGTCACCTTTTTACTTACTCCACGTTTACGTACTTTACGATAAATTTTTGCACTTTTTGGCCTGTTCGCTGAGCTGGCAGCAGGTTTATTATGTTTTTTGTTGCGAAAAATATGTTTAGTATGACTCTATAATAAATATTTAAGGTATTTTTGTCTGTTAAAATCCATTTTTACTTTAAATATTTGTTTTGTGTGGGTTCCTCCAGCAGCTTTTTTCGTAAGGTAAGAGTATCGTGTACTGGAATTAAAATCGTACAAAAGGTACAGAACCCGGCTTATAGCTTCTCTTCAGCTTTTTATGAAATTCTTTTATTTTTTTCAAAAACGTTTTTTTTCTATCATTTCTGGCGAGGATTCTTCTTTTTCAGCAAAGATAATTTGTTTTTTGCTGTATGTACCGCAAGTTTTTTTTCGTTTAGCGATTTTTGTAAGAAATAAATATTATGATTTTCAGGAATTTCGTGGCCGTATATTTCACGCATCTTGCCCCGTTATTTGTGTTGGAAATCTTTCCATGGGCGGGACGGGGAAAACGCCCATGGTTATTTGGCTGGTCGAAAAACTTAAAGATTACGGATTTCAAATTGTAATTATCAGTCGTGGATATAAAGCACAAAAAATAAGTAAAAAAAATGATGAGGCGCAAGAAATCGCACGACTTTTGCCTGAAGTGCCGCATATTCAGAATTTAAATCGCTGTTTGGCGGCACAGGAAGCAGAGGAAAAATATCATCCGGACGTGATTTTGTTGGATGATGGTTTCCAGCACCGGCGGTTATATCGAGATATGAATATCGTGTTAATGGATGTGACTCAGCAAAATGTGGCGGCACTTTTTCCTCGTGGGCTTTTCCGAGAACCTTTTTCTGCGTTACGCCGTGCGGATACGGTCATTCTTACCAGGGCAGACCAGGGGAATTATGATTTTTTCAAAAAATATTTCACACGATTTTTGCGAAAAGATGCTTTTTGTTTGCACGGAATTCATCGGCCGGTGTGTTTTGAAAATGTCGCAGGTGAAAAAAGAGAGATTCACGAGTTAAAAGGGAAAAATGTTGGCGTTTTTTGTGGAATCGGAAACCCCACGGGTTTTTTACAGTCGCTGAAAAAGGCAGAAATTCTGTGTTCTTCTTCTGGTACGTTAAATGTCGGGGCATTCCCGTGTTTCACTTTATCAGTTCAAAATTCACAAGAAAAATGTGATGAAGATTTAGAACGAAAATCTCAGGCAAAAAATGATTTTTTTTCGGAGGAAAATATTCGAATTTTCCCGGACCATTATCATTTTACATCGGAGGATATTCGAGATTTAGAAAATTGGGGAAAACAGCGAAATTTTACTGCTTTTATCTGCACCTGGAAAGATTTAGTAAAAATAAATAAAGAAAAACTGGGTGATATTCCACTTTATGCACTAAAAGTGGAGATGGAAATTACAGAAAGCGAAAAATTGCTCGATCGAGTAATCCAAATTTTGAACCGCCGATAAGGTTCGGTCGGACACTTCTTGACTTTCTATTTTTTTGTAATTCTTGTGTGTAATTTTGTTTTTTTATTTCTCGTCCGAATAATGGAGTGATTTATGATTTTGTACATTTTAAAATGCGGATGACGGTAAAATTTTATGAAATGAAAATTCTTGTAAAATTATTTTTCATTTTTAAAAATAACATGAAAGTAAAAAAACAAAATAATATGGAGTAAGAATAAAAACGTTCGTTTTTTGGTTTTATATCCGGTGCGCGATGAAATTCCGCTTTTTCGGCATTTTGTTTCGCTAAAAATGTTTCTTCAGAGCGGAGTATAAACCGGGAAGTTAAAGTGGAAGCAGTATGAATTTCCATTTTGTGTGGCCAAGAAAAAAGATGTTTTATGGTTCTCACAAAATCTCATAAAATGTATGGTGAAATGAATTTAACGTGTGTCGAATATAAAATTTAAAGCGCGTCGGAGAATATGAATTATCGGTTTCGCGGTGCAGATAAACGCAAGATAAATCGTTCCAGCAGTAATCGGGCATCCAGGGATGAATCGCCTTTTAAGTCAAAATCCAGCTCCACCAGAAGGGGTAAAAGCTGTTCTGCACGTTCACTGCCCAGTCTCTGTAGTTGAGCGCGAGTCTTGGAAATGAAATAAGGATTTACACCCGCTTCTTTCAGTGCAGAATCCAGAGAAATACGCGTTCCTTTTTTATGCGCAGAGACGATGATTCGTGTCGCGGCAGCCAGCCGACGCATACTGGCAGCCATGGCTGCGACCAGTTTAATGGGGGCTTCTCCCGCGGAAAGTAAACTTTCCAGACACTGTAACGCTTCCGAAGTCTGGCCAGTAAGCATATAATCGATTAAATCCCAGGCCTGGCGCTGCCGCCATGATCCAGAAAGTTGGCGTATCTGGGCCGGCTGAACTACGTTTCCCGTTTTCACCACCAGAGAAAGTTTTTGAAGCTCCTGGTCCAAAAGTCCCATTTCCGTGCCCGCCTGCTCCACCAGTAATTTGGCCGCTTCTGGTGTTAACTGGAAATGATGAGAATTTTGAGCACGAAAAAGTACCCAGGCCGTAAGTTCTGTTTCCGCAGGTGGTTTACAGTCTATTAAAGTGCCAGATTCATTTAGTAATTTATAAAGTCGGGTATTCGCCGCAAAAGTATGCAGTTCTAAAATGAGGAAACTCGTGCTGGAAGGCTGAGAAATGTAAGTTTCTAAAAAATCTTTATTTTTTGCAGTAAAATCATCTGCGCTGTTTATGACCACCAGACGAATATTTTCGCCAAACATGGGCAGAGTCGAAAGCTCTTCTAAAACCTGGCTCCAGGAAATGAGGTTACCGTCAAAAGATGTATATGAAAAATCTTGTGAAGAATCGGTTCCTAAAACACGAGATTTTAATGCAAGAATTACTTCCCTGCGCAGAAATTCTTCGCTTCCGAAAACTGCACAGGTATTTTGTAGAGGAAACTCACTTGGCCGACTCAGCCAAGATAACGCAGAAAAAGAACTGGAAGATGCCGATTTTTTTGCCATAAAATGTATTTTGTGGATATTTCTTATCCAGCAGAGGATAAATTTTGAATAAAGTCTGAATCAGAAACGCTCTTCTGTTTTATATATTATACCCGATACACTATAAAATTCCGCTTCTCCGGCGTTTTTGCTTCGCTGAAAATGTCTGCTTTAAAAACTGCAAAAAACGGAAATTTAAAATGGAAACAGTATATTTTTACCTTCGACACACTATAAAATTTTACATTTAATCCATTTCGCGGTGTTAAAAAGCCTGTTTTGATGATACATTAAAGGAAATTTAAAGTAAAATCGGTAATGCCAGATGGAAATTCATTTTCCTGACATTTTATATCCGATGCACGATAAATTTCTGCTTCCCCTGTCTGCCGACAGGCCGGCTGGTATTTTTGTTCGTTAAAAATACCGGCTTCAGAGCCGCACAAAATGGAAATTTAAAGGAAAATTAGAGTATTTTTTGCGGAAAATATGCGGGAAACGTAAAAAGGAATACATTAATTATATGGATATTCTGAATGATATGCATATTCTGAGTAACGGATATTATGTTTATTATACCATAATATTATATGTTTTGCCAGATGCTCTGAAAGGTAATTTTATCGATTTCCGTTTTATTTTCCTGCAGGTTTTGCATTAATGATTTTTGCGGAGGGGCGTGATAAATCGGTAATTACCGGGCCGGTAACTAAAGTGGTGGAGTTTCCAGCCAGGTCGACTGCGTCCACACGGACAAAGATTTTTCCCGGCAAATTTTCAGGAATACGCCAAGTATACACACTTTCATTCGGCAGAGCCTGTGGAGTAAGTGGAATCCATTTCCCTTCTAAAGAATCACTCCAAGAAAGTACCACGCACTGTGCACCAAAATTCAGGTCATAAGCATCCCAGCGTATTTCCAGTTCTCCAAAATCCGCTAAAAGACGTACTCCCTGCATTACCAGTTCTGGCGCCGTGCGATCAAAAGTTATCTGCATCTGGGGTAATGTTCCTTCGGAGGGGCGCTCTGTTCCGACACCTGCGCCATTAAGAACGACAATTTGCAGTCCATAATTTCCCTCCGCCTTCAGTTCCACCTGCATCGGACTGATCCGATCACGGTCTTCTGCCAGAAAATTCCATGACTGACCACCATCCTGAGTGCTCCATAATTCCACACGTCCCACACCGCTGGAGCCGACATTCGAAACATCATACTCGACTTCCACACGAGGATTATTCGTGTAACGAATATGGGATTCATGAGAACGTGCGGAATTCATCGGACCTTCTAAAGAGGCAAGAAAATCCGGTGAAAAAAGTTCCATGGACGACGAAACATCTGACGATTTTTCAGAAGCCGCAGTTTTTTTCTCATTTTGAGAACTATTTAATAATTCGGCCATATTCGCCTCTCCCGTCATGCTGTCTTCCGGCGTCTGAACAGAACCCATTTCAGAAGGTAACGTCTCTGAAATTTCAGGTAAAGATAATTCAGAAAGCTCGGGTTCCGGAAGCGCAGATGTGGCGGAGGCGTTCTCTTTTTCAGAAGACAGTTCTGGGAGATCCGCAAAAGCTGGAATGGAAGTATCTTCCGATAAAGATCCTTTCGGACTGGACGGGTGAGCCGAAGTTTCCGTAAGTGAGGGTTTCGCCACATTCTGACGTACAGGCTCTGCGGATACCAGGCGATAAACGGGTAACATTTTTTCACTGGTTTCATGAGTCGTATTCATTTCAGAAACAGAAAATGGTACGCTGTCCCGAAAACTTCTTCCATGTGTACTTGGAGAGCCATTCCACTGTGCCGCATGTTCTGTCGGGGGATTTCCAGAAATCACAGGGCCAGCATTTTTGTCAGGGCTCCATGAAGGACGCTGAATCGGATGACGATTACGGCCGTCTGATGGAGCGGAATTCGCCACCAAATTTCTAGAGGAAATATTTCCAGATGCCGCCTGTAAAGTTCTGTTTTCGGCACGAGAAGCACCGGTTTCGGCCAGAGAGGCATTTTGCTGAAGCATACTCGTATCTAAAGGTTTTCCCGTGGTGTTCACGAAAATTCGAAATGTCGGTACTTCTCGTGTTTTAGGGGTTTCCTGACCTCTGCCATCCACCAGCGTGATAAGAAACCAGTATTCACCGTCATTTCTGACCCGTGCTTCAAAAGCCTGTTTTTCTGGTGCATTTTGAAAATTTTGAGGAGATAATTTCTGATAAAAATGCCAGTTTTTACCGTGGTCTTTTGAATAATAAAGCCGAACTTCCTGTAAATTCTCCATGTTTTTGTTCTGAATCAGCTGTGAAAATGGAAGATGAGTGACCTTTTTTTCCACTTCATATAACTCAGGAAATCCTATATTTCCTCCCCCTAAATTTGGATCGGAGTCCATGAAAGGCTGAATTTTATTTTCTGTACCATCATTCCGGTTTCTGAGTTCCGACGCAGATTCATAACCTCTGACGTTTCTTTTTTTCGTCGCCTGTTCAGAAGAATGTGGAGGAGCCGGTGCCGTCAGCGAAACAGAAGGATATGGATCCTTGGGCAGATCCGGAGAGTGTGTGCCCACAGGCGCCCAGGAATCCATACCTGCATTTTCGGAGGATGAATAGGGAGGAATATTCGCATTTTGTTTTTTATCGCGTGAAAAAGGTGTTTTCCAGTTCGCAGGATTAAATCGGCTTAAAAATGATGCCGAATTTTTAGGTGTCTCCGCTGGGTGTATCAGCTGAGCAGATGCAGCTGGGGTTTCTTGTGCATACAGATACGGTATATTTCCTAATATACATATAAAAAAACACAAAAATCCCAGTTTCTGAAAAAATCTGTAGAATATCAATTTTTTTATCATCGCTGACCTCTTTTCCTTTTCCGTTCCTGTTTTTCTTGGGAAGAAAGCTGAGGGAGTTATTAAGTGTATAAAAAGTAAAATTTAAAGTGGAACCAGTATATAACGTCTCATTCTTTATCGGTTTTTTTGCGTCTCTAATGCTGAAAATAAGAACGTATCGGTAAATTCGACTTATTTATCTTATTCTATTTAATTTATTTTATTGGAAAATTTTGTATTATCCTAAAGAGTTCTTTATTTTTTGTCGATAAATTAAATGGTAACTTCTAATTTAAATTCTCATTTCCATCCATCAGGGAGGAGTCGTACTATGAAAACTGAAAGTTCTAATAATAAAGCAGAATCATCTGCCATTCAAGAAACTTTTCAGAATTCGGAAATCGAATTAATGGGAGAAATGCTATTTAGTTCGATTTCAGATGTTTCACATTCAGGATCTTCAGATACTGAAAACTTATCAAAAGAAAATTTTCATGATTCTGATAAAGATTCTGCAGATGCAGAAATGGATTACATAAATCTGGGAGAGCATCTTGCGTCGAAAGAATCCCGAGAATGGAAAAAAGAAGAGACCTCGTTTCAGAAGGAACTACTTTCGGATACGCTGAAAAAAAGTAATGCGCAAAAAAGTTCCAAAATTTCAGAAAAGGAGAAACTGCCACAGGAAATGGAAAATCTCGAAGATTTTCCAGAATTAAATAGTATTCCTAATTTTTCTGTACAGAGCGAAAGTTCTTCTTCTTCTTCTTCTTATCAAGAAGATGTCAAGAATAGCGGAGGTACATTAACTTACAGAGGACAAGCGAATGGTACATGCTTGGCAACTTTTAAGATCATGGGTAGTATTGGTTATAAATTTAATCAGCATCT
>JAUNBR010000006.1:8085-21441 GCA_030527015.1 Planctomycetia bacterium | reverse complement strand
TTCTTCTTCTTCTTCTTCTTCTGAAAATAAAAATATTTCTGAGGAACCGTCTGTTTTTTCAGAAAAGATAAATCAGGATACATTAAATACAGAAGATATGCAAAATAAAGTACCCTCAGGAAAAGTTACGAAAGAAGAAAATGTCATTTTAGGAAAACCTTTATTAACATCTTCGTTACTGCTCAGCGCAGAATCAGAGACGGAAAAGTCCGTTTTCAGTAAAAACGCATTTTTAATTATTTCACTTGGGCTAACATTATTTTTCATTTTTGCTGCCGGATTTTATCTGCAGCTTCACGAAGAAAATGCGGTTACGCCGTCTCCAGAGGTGATAACGGAAAAATCCAGCAGTTCGGACGCGTCTTCTCCGACTATTCCAGTACGAAAAGTTCCCGATTTCAGTAATACACGCGTAACACTTGCCGAGACGGAGTCTTTTGTAGACAGTGAATCTGGTAATTATGGAAATCCATCAGAAATTTCATTTTCAGAGAAAGAACCACAGTTTGACGCGACTCTGGCCAGTTTTACACCGGCTGCCGTGTCTTCTGCTGTCGGTCAGAATATTTCTGATACATTTAATGTAAATGTACATCATGAAGATTATCCGGTTTTTGATTCAGAAACTGCGTTTTTATCCACTTCGTCCGCAGTTTCTTATGAAGATACAGATATTTATGCTCATTATTCCACGACAGATGAAGTTCCACAGTTTACACCATCACAAGAAATATCCACCACTGTATCCAAAGCACCGAGTAACTTTCCTTCTGCTCCTGCGGATTTTCCGCCTATGAAAGACGTACTCTTTCGTTCTGAGATGAACAGCCAGGAGATGCCCATTCATGGACATTATGGAAACCAGGTAAAAGAAATGCCACAAAAAACAGACGTTTCTGTACCTAAAAAATTGCCACGTCCTCCAATTTCTGCAAGAAATACATTATCCGTAGAACCGGCGACTCAAATTATCGGGATAACACCTCCACCTCCTGTATGCGTACCTCCCATGGAAACTTCTCATGCTGTACTGTTTTCTGAACAAGATGCGTATCCTAGAACGAATATATCAGCTGAAATTAATTTTCCTAATACGGCGGCATCCGTAACAGAAAATATTCAAAATTATCAGGGAGGCGAAATTCCTGTTTCTGAGCAGGGGCCCGTGTTTAATAATGAATGGTAAAATTTTTGGACAATTTTTCCTTTTATACTGATCCTACTTTAAATTTCCGTTTTATGCGGTTCTGAAAACAGCATTTTCTGCAAAGCAAAATGCCGAGGAAGCGGAAATTTATCGTGCATCGGTTATAGTAATATTTTGAATATTCTCATTCGAACTTCGCTCACGGTGTGATAAACGCTCGAAATTTTAATAGACTCTCTAAAAAATTTATCTCTGACGCGCTGTAAGTTTCTACTTTCCAGACATATTTACTTTGGCTGAAAAATGTCTATTTTTGTTGATGCGCGAAACCCGGAAAACCCCAAAATTCATTATATACCCGATGCATTATAAATTTTTGCTTCCCCTGTCTGCCGACAGGCCGGCAGGCATGTTTCGCTGAAAATACCTGCTTTTAAGGCCACATAAAACGGAAATTTAAAGTGGAAACAGTATAAATTGGATATAAATTTATTAGTGAAAACTCTCATGGACGGGGTCTTGACATGCGTAAGAGAATCGCTATAATAAACACTTTAATTTATATATTTATAGTGACAGGAGTCATTTATTATTAGGAAGCATTTAGGAGTAAAAAATGCCGACAATTAATCAGTTAGTGCGCAAGAATCGCGTTATGCCCCGGAAATTCAGTAAAAGTCCCGTTTTGGAACAGTCACCCCAAAAACGCGGTGTTTGTCTTAAGGTGAGTACCATGACGCCCAAAAAACCGAATTCCGCCATAAGGAAGATTACCCGTGTTCGTTTATCGAACGGTAAAGAAGTTACAGTGTATATTCCTGGAGAAGGGCATAATCTTCAGGAGCACTCCATCGTGCTGGTGCGTGGTGGCCGTGTCCGCGACCTTCCTGGTGTACGTTATCAGGTAATTCGTGGAACACTGGACACGACGGGAGTTAAGAATCGTAAACAGGCCAGAAGCCGTTACGGTGCAAAGAAACATGAGCAGCTGACTGCGAAGAAACGTTAATACGCTGTTTCTGTGTTAAATTTATATTTAACGAACAAAATATATTATGCCTGATGCACTGTGAATTTTCGTTTTTGGTATTTTCGCTTTACTAAAAATTTTATTTTGGAAGGCGCATAAAACAGAAATTTAAAGTTGTGCAGGTATATGGAAATCGAGAACTGTTTCAGGTTTTCAAAAATTTAAAAAGCATATCCTTTACCACCGCATTTTGCAGAACGTGAAGGGGGCAGCTGCGAGTAATGGAGCCTCCGCGTGATAAAACATGGTGTTTTATTGCCTGCTCCATGAACAGATGGAAGCGGCTGTCGGAATTTTTCCTTATTATTTTATCCTGATTTTTTCTAAATGTCGGTTTAAAAAGCTGGTATTTTGTGTACCGTAAAATACCGAAAAATGGAATTTATTTTGAATAGGCATAAAATAATCTGGAATTTCACATCTGAAAATCTTTAGAAAGAAAATTTAGAGGTAAAAATGGGACGTATTACAGCCAGTCAAAAACAGCTTGTCGGAGATCCGGTTTATGGATCAGTTTTGGCAAGTAAATTTATTAACTGCCTGATGTATGATGGCAAAAAGAGTGTCGCGCAGCAAGTTTTTTATGATGCGCTGGCAGAAATTGAGAAAAAGATCACGGATAAACCAGCGATCGAAGTTTTTACACAGGCACTGGAAAACGTAAAACCGAATATTGAAGTTCGGTCAAAACGTGTAGGTGGTGCTTCTTACCAGGTTCCCATGCAGGTTAATCCAAAACGGCAGCAGTCGCTGGCGATTCGCTGGATTCTTGCAGTCGTGCGCGACAAAAAAGGTCTGCCCGCCGCGAAGAAACTGGCGAATGAACTGATCGCTGCCTATAATAAAGAAGGCACCGCGATGACAAAACGTGAGAATGTTCACCGTATGGCGGAAGCGAATAAAGCATACGCGCATTTCGCATGGTAACTCTTTAACTGATACACACCTAATTTCCATTTTTTGAGTTTTTGCTCATCAAAAAATCTGCTTTCTGAGCCGAACAAAATGGAAATTTAAGCAGTATCAGAAAATCGTAAAAAATTGTAACGTGATGGGTGTTTATCATTCATCACGTTTTTTTATTTATAGTTTTTCTTTTGCCTGCTTCCGACGGACCACGGCGGGCATTTTTTCATAATTATTCTGACGCTACTTTAAATTTCCATTCCCGAAGCTTGACTTTCACTCGGTAATTCTGTATATTTTCATATACACCGGCTTTCACGTTAAATTTCTGTTCTGCCTGACCACGAATAACAGATATTTTTGTGAAAAGCAAAAACACCGTAAAAGCTCAAAATTTATAGTATCTCGGAAATCGAACCAGTATATAAAAAGAAAGAAATATCATGACAGAGAATTCTTCTTCCCAGATTTTTAATGTTCCGAATACACTTTCCACGTTCCGATTACTGTTTTCTGTAGGGGTTTTTGCCTGTATCGCCCGAGGCGATTTTATGGCCGCGTTTATTCTTTTTCTTGTTACCGCCCTGACGGATAAATTGGACGGCTGGTGGGCAAGAAAATATAATCAGGTAACACAGTTAGGCAGAATGCTGGATCCGTTCGCAGATAAAATTCTTATCTGTGGTACGTTTATTATGCTTGCGGCCGTTCCGGAAATGCCGAAAGAGTTATGGGCGATTCAGTCATGGATGGCCGTGTTAATTATGGGGCGTGAAATGCTGGTGACGGCCATTCGTGGGTTCATCGAACAGAGGGGAGGAAATTTCTCCGCGAACTGGTCGGGAAAGCTAAAAATGGTTTTTCAGTGTGTGGCCGCCGCGGCCGGTATTTTGTATCTGGTTTACGTTACAGGTGAAACGAAAACCGTTCCCGGATGGCTTTCCTGGACTCTTACCATTTCTGTCTGGGTGACCATTCTGTCTACCATTCAGTCCGGTCTGGAATATATATTTAAGGCCATTTCGATGATAAAGCAGATGCCAGAGAAAAACTGATTTTATTTCTGAGGAAATCGTGTCATGGCCGCCGTGCGATAAATTTTGCTTCTCGACATTTTGTGATATATGAAATGTATGCTTTTGTTACCGCATAAAACAGAAAATAAACGTGGAATCAGCATACTTTATAAAAATACCTGTTTCTGGAACCGCGCGAAACGAAAATTTAAAGAATCCTTAAGCTGGAGAGGAGTCATAAACTTCCTGGATGCCGGACAGAATTTCGTCGACAGTCGATTTTCCTCCGAGAAGAGAAGGTAAGTTTTCTTCCATGAAGTTTTGAATTTCTTTTGTTGCCGCGCCACAAGCGTCCAGCGCGATTCTTGTTTTTAGGCCACGGTCATAGGCACTAAAAGCTGTCGCCTGAACACAAATATTCGTCAAGAAACCGCAGATAATGAGATTTTGAATTCCTGCCAGGGAAAGAATTTCGTCTAAATTCGTGTTCGTAAATGCGCTGAGGGCGTGTTTATGTTCCAGAAGAACCTCTCCGTCTTCGGGTTTCATAGAGTCGATGATCGCCTGTCCCCATGTATCGGGCACAAAAATCTGATTTTCTAGAATGCCAGATAAAATGCCGGTACATTCATTTTGCGTAACCCATTCTTTGTCGAGAATGAAAGGGCAGTGGATGACCAGGCAGTCTTTTTTTCGAGCACCCTCCAGCAGTCGGCGCGCATTTTGGAGTGTGTGATTCCGCTGCAGTTCATTCATGAGTGAACTGTGTAATTTTCCGCCGGCGGAGCAAAAGTCATTCTGAAATTCAATAAAAATAAACGCAGTTTCCCGTGCATTCATGGTATACAGTTTCTCCTTTTAATTTCTGTTTTGCGTGGTTCTGGAAGCAGGCATTTTCAGTGAAGCAAAAATGTCCGGTGAAGCGGAATTTTATCGTGCATCGGATATATGCCGGTTCTCGTTTAAATTTTCGCTTTTATAAGAACACGGGAGACGTGGTACGTAGTGCCGCCAGCGGTTTTAAAAGCAAAAATCCAAAATAGTATGAGTATATACTGGTTCCACTTTAAATTTCCGTTTTGTGCGGCTCTGAAAGCCAGGCATTTTCAGCGAAGCAAAATGCCTGTGAAGCGGAATTTTATAGTGTATCGGGTATAAAATACTGATTTTTACTTTTTTACCCATGATTTTATGTATCTTTGTATTATACCGTGAGAGAAAAAAATTATCAGGGGGAGATGAGTTCTGTGCCCGAGGACTATAAATAATTTTACATTTCTTTCCGCCGCCAGACAAGCATTTTTGTTGCTGAAAATGTTTTGTTTCTGTGACTGTATATACTGTTTCCACTTTAAATTTCCGCTTTTTACGGTTCTGAAAGCATGCATTTTCAGCGAATCAAAATGCCGGTGAAAGGGAAATTTATAGTGTATCGGGTATAAAATGAAAAGTTAAAGTGGATTTCAGATATGCCTGATGCATTATGAATTTTTTTTGTTTTTGTGCTCACATAAATACTCCGGTTTTCCTTTAAATTTCTGCTTTATGTGGCTCTGAAAGCGTGTATTTTCAGCGAATCAAAATGCCGGGGAATCTAAATTTTTAGCACTCAGTATATACTGTTTCCACTTTAAATTTTCGTTTTGTGCGGATCTAAAAGCCCGATATTTTTAGCCCCGTCTGTCGCTGGCAGAAAAGTAAAATGCCAGAAAATAAAAAAATTTATCGCATATACGAAACAAAAAAAACATGCACACAAAAATCCTGCCGCCAAATATTCACACAAAAACAGGTCCTCCCTTTTTACACAGACTTTTATCCCCGATACACTATAAATTTCCGCTTCCCGACATTTTTTCGCTGAAAAGGCCTGCTTTCAGAGCCGCAAAAACTGAAATTTAAAGTGGAACCAGTATAAAACGTTTTTTTGTAAAGCAAAATATGGAAAAGGTGAAGATTTACGATAATTCTGTTCTGAAGAGTAAAAAAACTTTGCGGAAAGAATGAAAGCTGGCCTGTTCTGTCTGCAGAAACTGAATGGATAAAAAAAGTCCGTGGACAGGATTAAATGGCCTGTCCACAGACATAAATACAGAGAATGGAAATATGTGTTATCATTAAAAGGAGGATTTATTCCTCGATCACGCATTCCGGCAGAGAATCTTTCAGTTTCTGAATTCCAGCATTCGTCAGCATGGTGGCTTTAATGCTGAGTTTTTTGAGGTGTTTCATCTGGGAAAGCGTTTCCACCGCTTCATTCGTGATGCTGGTGTTATCTAAATTCAGAGTGGTTAAAGAAGTCAGACCTGTAAGTTTTTTAATGCCTGCGTCCGTTATTTGGGTGCCCATGAGGTTCAGACTATTTAGGCTGGTGATTTTTTGAATGGAATCCAGACCTTCGTCGGTTACGGTGGTATTCCAGAGGTCCAGCGTTTTCAGTTTTTTAAGATTTTCCAAAAATTTCATTCCGGCGTTTCCCACATAAGTTTCACTGAGACACAGCAGCTCCAGGTCATTCATGTTTTGGCATGCTTCCAGCGCGTCACAATTAATGTAATTTCCACGAAGATTTAATTTTTTGATTTTTTTCAGAATGCTGAGTTTTTTAATACCGTCATTCGAAACGGCGATACAGCGCATGATGGTTAATTCGGTCAGAGAGTTCCCCATGTCCAGAAGAATGTTTATTCCCTGATCATCAAAAGTCTGAGAATCCTGGATGTCAAAAGTACGCATTTTTTTTCCACGGATATTTTCGATTCCGTTATTCGTAACGCTGGTGCAGCGGATTTTTAGCACGATTAAATTGGGCAGATCTTTTAAAACGGTAAGACCATTATCCGTTATATCCGCACATCCACGCAGATCCAGAAGACGAAGGGTTTTAACTTCTTTTAACTCATGAATGGCATCATCTCCGAATATACCATAAAGTAAGACCAGATTTCGTAATTTAGGGAGTTTTGAGATATATTTTATGGTTTCCGTTCCCAGATATGTATTCCGGCGGAGGGTAAGTTCTTCCACCCAGGGCATTTCTGCCAGTACGGCCATGTCCTCATCCACAAAATCTGTGTTTTCGATCGAAAGTTTTTTGCATGAGGTAAGTCTTTTTATTACCGCCGCACCTCCTGGTTTCAGATTCGCGCCATATATTTTACACTCTTGTACATCCGAAAGTTTACTGAGTTTTTCGAGATCTTCGTTCGTACATGGCTGATTTGTAAGGTCAAAAAACACAATTTTCCCTGAATCATCCGTTTTATAGGTGGCCATGAGCCGATTTAACGTTTCCAGAGCGGCTTTCGTTTCTTCTTCTGTCGGACTGGCTGACAGGCGTGATCCCCATCCAAGAAGAATAAAAATTGCCAGAGAGAATAAAATCATTTTTTTCATGGGCAGGTCTCCTTTTGAATAATGTGTAAAATGTTATAGGCGTCCACTTAATGCTCGTCCGTGGTACGATTTATATCTGGGGACATAAATAAATTTTTGATTTTCTCTGTTTATTAAGGATTTTGTTTCACTAAAAGGCATTTTCTGACTGCAGGAAACAGAAATCGAATACAGAACTAATAATAATTATACCATGTTTTGAGGTATTTAACAAGAACCTTTTCTTGAATAAAAAGTCCTGTCGAAAAATAGTCAGTTTTCTCATTAAATTATCGTTTTATGTGTTCTGTGCGCGTGTATTTTCGGCGAAATATACTGGCACTCCTTTAAATTTTTATTTTGTGCTGCTCAGAAATCAGATGTTTTCAGCGAAAAAAGCCAGACTGTCTGCCGACAGACAAGAGAAGCGGAAATTTTATAGCGTATCGGATATAAAATATGGATTTTGGAAGAATTCATATCTGAAAAGAAACAGAATTTATTTAATAATTATCATACAGAAACGATTTTTGTTTTTCTGAAAATATAACGGAAATCTAAAGTTGAGATGAATGTATTTTTAATAAAATTCAAAATTTTTTAAAAGAAATTATGTAGTCTGGGTGTTATTTTACTGAAATAAATTATAAAATGGAGAAGATCTAAAATGATATAATCTCGATTTTTATACCCGATGTACTATAAATTTCCGCAAATTTCCGCTTCTCTTGTCTGCTGACAGGCAGGTCGGCATTTTTGCTTCACTAAAAATACATACTTTTGGAGCCGCACAAAACGGAAATTTAAAGGAAAACTAGTATAATGTGCGAAATGATGAACCGAATGGTTTCAGAAATCGAATATTTCGGGTAATTTAATATAAATCAGAGAAAGTTTTTGATAAGTTTTATAAAAAATGGTTATATAATGAATGAATAAAGGAGAAAAAAATGAACACGTCCAGAAGAAATTTTTTAACGGCGGCCTCTGTTTTCGCGACGACTGCGTGGACCGGGATAAATGTGGTAAGGGCAGAACATCCGGCGACGACATATACTCCTGCACCGAGTAATAATGAAGAATTCGAAAAAGTGCGTGATTTAATCACCTCTCCTCATCCGGAGATTCCGGAAACACCCGCAGGAAGCGGAGCACGGGCATCTTTACCGATCGCTGTTTCGACGTATTCTTATTGGGGGTACCGGCCTGGGCAGCAGCTGAAAATGGAAGACTGCATTCGGCTGGCAGCAGAAACAGGTTTTGACGCCGTGGAATTACTGGAAAAACAGATACATCGTACGGATACTGCGTACCTGCGTACTCTGAAACGGGAGGCATTTCTTCACGGTCTTTCCCTCTGTGGGCTTTCGACGCATCAGCATTTTCTTTCTCCGGATAAGGAATTTAGAGAACATAATGTCCGTATTACAGAAAAAAGTATCGAGCTGGCTTATGAGCTGGGAATTCCGACGATTCGGATTAACACGGGCCGCTGGCAGACGAGTCGTGATTTTAATGAACTGATGCGGAATAAGGGAATAGAGCCGACGCTTCCAGGATATACGGAGGAAGATGCGTTTCCGTGGGTGATAGAGGGAATCGAAAAGTGTATTCCCACGGCGGAAAAATGTGGAGTGGTGCTGGGTCTGGAAAATCACTGGGGACTGGGCATTACAGCAGAAGGCGTCCTGAAAATCGTGGACGCGATTCATTCTCCCTGGCTGCAGGTTACGCTGGATACTGGGAATTTTCTTGAAAATACGTATCAGCAGATCGAGAAACTCGCACCACGGGCAAAATTTGTGCAGGCGAAGACGTATTTTGGTGGCGGAACCTGGTATACGCTGAATCTGGATTATGCGCGAATCGCTGATATTTTACGAAAGGCGGAGTATAAAGGCTTTATTTCACTGGAATTTGAAGGTCGGGAACCTGCAAAAACGGCCATTCCGAAAAGTCTGGATATGCTTCGCCGTGCATTTTCTCGTGAGGCGTAACAGAATTTTTTGTCGGAAGTCTGTGGGTGAATGTGTGTCATTCTACTTTTGATCCGACTTTAGGTTAAATTTTGTTTTATGTCTGACTGTATATCCGATGTATAATAACTGGTTCCACAGTCCGTTTTGTGTGGTTCTGAAAGCAGGCATTTTCTTCAGCGAAGCAAAATGCCTGTCGGCAGACAGAAGAAGTGGAATTTTATAGTGTATCGGGTATAAAAAGAGTTTCTCCGACATTTTGCGAAAATGAATGTCGGAGAAACGGAAACTTATGGCGCGTCGGGTTTCACCGTGTGGATCCGACCGAAAATTATTGTGCGTTTTTAGAATTTTTTGCGTCTGAAGATTCCGCAGGCTGAACTGGTGGCGAATCTGAATCGGAGTTCAGATTCAGAGATGTGATAATATTAAATTGGATAATTGCGGTTACGAGCGTTAAAAGAGTGAGGCCTGTCGACCAGAGAATGAAAACGCCCAGGGTGATCCACTGAATGACTTTCGCGGCGGCCGTGTCTCCGAGAGTCCAGAGTAAAAGTCCCAGAATGGCGGTCATGAATAATATTATTGTGGATATTCCGACGAAACAGAGTAAAAAGAAAAGAATTGTGCGGAAAGTCGACAAAAAACGCATATGAACATCCTAAAATTTATGCTGAGAAATAATGTACTGATACCATTTTGATTTTTTTCAGTTTTATACCCGATACAGTATAAAATTCCGCTTTTCCCAATTTTTTGCGTTACTGAAAATGACTAATTTCGGAGCCGCATAAAATGGGGGATTAAAGGAGAACCAGTAAAAGTAAAATCAGAATGGAACCGTGAGGGAAGTGTGATTTTTGTGTGAATATGAGTCGGTAAAAATGTAAAATTATAAAAGTTTTTCCTATTATAGATGATTTGCGCAGGAAAGTCAATTCCTGTTTTGTATACAGGTTTTATACCGGGTGCATTATATCCCCGATATACATATAATGCCGTTTCTGCGGCATTTTGCTTCGCTGAAAAAGCCTGCTTTCAGAGCTGCACGAAACGGAAAGTTAAAGTGGAACCAGGATAATAAATTTATATATAAATTTTACTTTCAGTCTGTTTTTTTCCACAGAAGAGGAATCAGAAAATCTGTGTGTCCGACAGAAAATTTTTTCGTGTGATTTAGCGCGAAATAATGTATGAATCTTAACCGAAGGATGAATTCCATGAAACGTTTATTCCTGTTTTTTGTTGGCTTATTCTTTATTTATCTTTTCGGTGGAATATTCACATATGGATCTGATATTCAGTTACGAGATGGCCGATTAATTTCAGGAAAACAGGGTTTACTTCAGACGGTCGGCGGGGCCATTCCCAATTCAGATTCTGATCCGAAATGCGTGGTTTTTATGGATGATGATCTGCGCCGGACGTATTTTCCTCGTTCCATGGTGGTAAAAATTGATGAGGAAATGACGGCGTTAACTCAGGCACCGGAAAAATTTGAGCTTTCACAGCGGATAAGTGAAACGGGGCCAATAATTCAGGGTGTCGGACGGATGATTCCTCGCAGGGGAGATGAGAATCATGGGCGTTTTGATGAGCATGGCAGACGTACGATCACGATGCGTTTAAAAAATCGTGATACGGATATTATTCAGTGTATCACGGTAATTACACCGCAGTGGACACGGATTCAGTCCACGAATTATCGGTGGGATATGCGTGTCGCGACTTCCTCCATTCCGCGAGAGGAGTTAATTCCGATTTTACGGAATCAGGCACTTCGGCTCAGTAAAGGGAATCTGGTGGAGGCGACGCAAAAAATTGTGCGATTCTTTATTCAGTCAGAAGCTTTTGAGGAAGCGGCAAGAGAAATTAATCGTGTTTTGCAGACTGAAAATCTTGAAGAAGCGGAGCAAAAACAGTTACAGATGACCATGAGAATCGTGCGCCAGATGAGTTCTCAGCAGCTTTTTAATGAACTGGAATTACGGAGAAAAAATGGCCAGCATGCACTGGTGCGTTCTGCCATGCGTGTTTTTCCCACGGATGGTGTGGCGGGAGAAACCTTACAGCAGGTACGTGAAATTCTTGAGGAATATGACTCTGAAGAAAAACGGATTCATGAAATTATTCTTACGCTGCAGGAGGAATGGGAAAAAATTGAAGACGTGCGGAATAAAGAAACCTTAAAGCCTCTGGTTCAGGAAATTACGGATCAATTAAATTTTAGTACGCTTGAGCGTATGCAGGCGTATGAAAATATGGAAGAGGCCGGCGGTGTGACGTCCGAAGAAAAAGTTGCGCTGGGCGTTACCTGCTGGTTACTGGGAAGTCAGCATGCGACTTCTCGGGCCGTGATGGCCACTTCCGCGATTCGGGTGCGGAAGTTAGTTGAAGATTTTATGCGCACAGACAGTGAACTGGGACGGCGTGCGCTGATTCAAAAATTTCAGGCGGAGGAAGCAGCGAATGTTACGGTGATCAGTAGTATTTTAGCCCACATGAAGCCTGCGCTGCAGGTAACGAAAGAACAGTGGTTGAAGCGGGACGGTTTTTTCGAAATTACGGTTCCTTCCACGATGGAAGAAAAATCGGTAACGTATATGGTTCAGCTTCCGCTGGAGTATGATCCGAATCGGCTTTATCCGATGATCGTCGCGTTAAAAGGTCTGGATGATTCTCTGGAACGGGAAATGGCCTGGTGGACGGGGGATTTTACCGCAAAAGGTCTGCGTGCCGGTCAGGCAGGGCGTCACGGATTTATCGTCATTACTCCGGTCTGGAGTTATAAAGGTCAGCGAGAATATGAATTTAGTCCTCGGGAACATCAGGCGGTTTTACTGTCTCTGAGAGATGCCATGCAGCGATTTTCTGTCGATTCAGACCGCGTTTTTCTTGCCGGACGCTTTCATGGTGGAGATGCCGCGTGGGATGTCGGGCTTTCTCATCCTGATTTATGGGCCGGTATGATTCTGTTTTCCTGTCAGGCCAGAAAGTACTGTCTGAATTATCCTCTGAATGCCAGATTATTACCAATTTATTATGTCTGTGGAGAATTCGATAATAATATTTTGCAGGAAAACGGAAGTGTTTTGACTCGGTACATGAAAGATGAAAATGATCTGACGATCGTCGAGTATCTTGGGCGTGGCCGGGAAGATTTTAGTGATGAAATCCACCGTATTTTTGATTGGATGGAACGAAAACGCCGTGATTTTTATCCTAAAGAATTTGAGGTGCGCTCTATAAGACCCACGGATAATTTCTTTTGGTGGATCGAAGGAGAAGGATTTCCGGCCAGTGCGATCGTTCAGCCTGCCCAGTGGCCGCGCCGGGGTGCTAAAGCAGTACGTTTTCAGGCCGTCTGGGATGAAAAACGAAATCGGCTGGACGTAAAAGGATCTACAGAAATTGTGCGCGTATGGGTGGGACCGAATATGCTGGATTTTGAGCAGAAGATCAGCGTACTGGTTAATGGTCGTACGGCGGTGGGAACACGAACTGATTTTGCGCCAGACATAAAAGTCCTTTTATATGATTACTTGCGCAGAGGTGATCGCCAGAATCCATTTTGTCAGGTGGTGGAATTTAACACGAAAACGAAAAAAGCGCAGTAAAATTCGAAAATCCAGCTCCGGTTTTCGTGAAAATCTTTTACGTGTTTTATCTGGATACCTTTCATATTTATATTACCGATACACTACTGTTTTTCCCTTAAATTTCCGTTTTATGCGGTTCTGAATCCAAGCATTTTTAGTGAAGCAAAAATGTCCGTGAAAGCGGAAATTTATAGTGCATCAGGTATATGCTGTTTTTCCCTTAAATTTCTGTTTTATGCGGTTCTGAATCCGGCATTTTTAGTGAAGCAAAAATGTCCGTGAAAGCGGAAATTTATAGTGCATCAGG
>JAUNBR010000006.1:0-7985 GCA_030527015.1 Planctomycetia bacterium | reverse complement strand
TATATGCTGTTTTTCCCTTAAATTTCCGTTTTATGTGCTTCTGAATTCAGCATTTTTAGTGAAGTAAAAATGTCCGTGAAAGCGGAAATTTATAGTGTATCGGGTATATGCTGTTTTCCCCTTAAATTTCTGTTTTATGCGGTTCTGAATCCAGCATTTTTAGTGAAGCAAAAATGCCCGTGAAAGCGGAAATTTATAGTGTATCGGGTATAAATCCATGAAAATATCTTCATGATGCGTGATTTATCGCGTGGTAATACTTTCAGGAAGTCGGATGACATGAAGAAGTTCGACAGGTGTTTCCAGTGGAATTTCTTTTGTGCTGAGAACAGGAACTGTGATCCGAGGAAAGATAAATTCCCGGATGGCTTTCCTCAGAGCGGAAGATGTCATTAAGACGATTTTTCGATTCATAAATTGCAGTTTTTGCGTCTCTAAACTGATCGTCTGAAGAATGGTTTCGCTGGTGGATGGGGACATATGAAATATGATTTTTTCGGCGGTGACAGAAATATTTTCATGAAAAATAGCTTCGATTTCTGGTGAAAGTGCCAGCGTGTAAAGGTGACCATCCAGATCCAGATGTTCGGAGGTAATGGCACGGCCAAGACGTATACGAACTGCTTCCGTCAGCATAAAAGCATCCGTGGTCTGAGTGATATTTTCACTTAAGGTTTCTAAAATGAGTGCCAGATGACGGATGGACACCTGTTCCTTAAGAAGAAGACAGAGCACTTTTTGGACCTCCAAGACACTCATCTTTTCTGGAATAAGTTCTTGAACCACCACGGGCGCAGTTTTTTGTAATTCGGTCAGCAGATGCTGCACGGCATCCCGCGAAAGCAGTTCAGGCGCGAATTTTCTGACGACATCCTCCAGGTGTTCAAGTAAAATTTGTCGGTGCGTCAGAACCGTGTAACCATATTCTAGAGCCTGTGCGGCATATTCTGGCTCGATCCAGGATGCGGGTGTATTTCCTGAAAAATCACGAGTTTTCATGCCGGGAACCGCACCCAGGATAATATTTTGGCGTTCTAAAGCAAGAAACATTCCGTGATGCAGGACATTTTGTGTTACGGGAGAACCATGAATGCGTATCCGATATTCGTGGGTATCCAGCTCCTCTGAATCACGTATGCGTACGTGCGGGAGCAGAAAACCCAGTGTTTTGGCCAGACGCAGACGAATTTCGTGTATTTCTTCCAAAAATGTTCTTTCTTCGAATGTTCGTGCATGGCCGAACGTTTCTTCGGAATGATTTTGGGCGTCAAGCAGAGGCAGTAATGCATGTCCCAGTTCGATTTCGATCGGATCCACATGAAGTAATTTTTCCACGGAAACATTCTTTTTCTCTTCTTTTTGCCGTATTCTTTCCGCCTTTTGTTCCAGCTGCTGTTTTTTACGCGCTTCTGTTTCCAGGACCCAAGCTGTGGCGACACATCCGGCACCGAGAATAATCAGGGGTATTTTGGGAAGTGGAGTCATCAGCAGGCATAACAGAAAAAAAGTGGTGATGATTAAAGCAGCTGGCCGTGAGAAAATTTGCTGTGTAAACATATTCGGAAGGTCTGTTTCTCGGCTTCCACGGGTCACTAAAAGGGCGGTGGCCACAGCGATTAAAAAGGCGGGAAGCTGGCTGACCAGACCGTCACCGATCGTAAGTTGTGTGTAAATACGCACAACTTCTGGTAAGGAATAATTTCCAGCATATAAACCGATCGAAAGTCCAGCGATAATATTTACGGCGGTAATGCATAACCCGGCCACGGCGTCACCCCGAACGAATTTACTGGCCCCGTCCATGGCGCCATAAAAATCCACTTCATCGGCCAAAAGTCGGCGTTTTTCTTGTGCTTCTTGCTGGGTAAGTGCTCCACTGTGCAGATCCGCGTCTATCGTCATTTGTTTTCCGGGAAGTCCGTCCAAAACAAAACGTGCGCTTACTTCGCTGATTCGTGTGGCTCCTTTTGTGATGACGACGAACTGGATGATGACGATAATCAAAAAAATGACTGCACCCACCGCCAGATTTCCAGAAGAAACGAAAGTGCTAAATGTCTGTATGACGTGCCCGGCCGCCAGGGTTCCCTCTGTTTCTGCGCCGGAGAGAATCATTCGTGTCGTGGCCACATTCAGTCCAAGACGAAAGAGTGTGGCCGAAAGTAGTAATGTGGGGAATGTACTGAATTCCAGTGGTGTTTTTACAAAAATAGTCGTAATTAGAATTAAAACCGCCAGGGTAATATTTACGGACAGTAAAATGTCCATGATCATAGGCGGTAACGGCACAACAATTATAAAAATAGACGCCAGTAATACCACAGGGAAAAGGAAATTTCGTGTGTGTCGCAGGAGAAGGGTGGTAAATGGATGCTCAAAAATGGAGTTCATAATATTTTATTTTAAATTTTTGGCGTGATATGATGATTTTTGGGCTAAAAAACACATTCCCATTTTTATAATTATTTTTTGCGTCTGTACTGATTCTTATTTAAATTTCCGTTTTGCGTGGCTCTGAAGCAGGTTTTTTTAGTAAAGCAAAAATGCTGGGAAAGTGGAAATTTATCGTCATAAAATACGGGGCGGACAGCAGAAAATAAAACGAAAAATTTAGGGAAAAGCTGGTATGGTGTGTAATCAGAGCAGATGAAGTTACCATACAAAAAAAAGAAAAATATGTCCAGAGCGATTTTTGATTATGGCACTTATATGGTCGGCACACTATAAAATTCCATTTTTCGGCATTTTGCTGATCTGAAAATACTGCTTTTAGATCGTACTTAATGAAAATTTAGCGGAAAATCTGTATACACAGTGACGTTATTATAAATTTTCGTTTTATACGGCAGTGAAAACGGATATTTCATATCATGAAATGCAGGGGAAACGAAATTTATAGTGAATAAGATACAAAAATAGTTCATTATTAGGAAAATTGGTGAATTTTTTCTTAAAATTTGGATTGCGTAAAACTCGAAAATAAAGTATATACTGATTTTCCTTTAACTTTTCGTTTTATGTGGCCGCAGGGGCTTTTCATTTATCGCGAAATACCGAAAAGTGGAAAAATTATAGAGTATCGGGTATAAAACTGGATTATGAGGAAGGAAAAATGAAAGATTTAAAATTAAAAAATGAATCCGAAGATACGTATTCAGAAAATTTTAGTGCGGTAATGAAAACGAAGAATCCAGCGTGTCTGTTTTTAGGCTGTGTACTGGCTCTGATGGCGGGCGTGGGATGCTGCTGTGTGATGGAGTACATTTCAAAAAGTTCAGTAAAAAAAACAGAGATTACCTCAAAACAAAATTCGGTTCATTTTCTTACAGAAAATAGAAATGTGTGTGCGAGTGAAGTAAATCCACGTTATGGCGGAGATGTTAAGGAGGTTTCAGAATCTTTGGAGAATGAATTATGTACTCCGAAACTGGATTCAGGCCGTTCTTCTTCATTACATGAAATACTGAAAAAGAGGAGAAAAAATAGCGGAAATCAGAGAAAGGGAATAGGTGTTTTGAAAAGAGAAGGTAAAGTGGAGGCTTTAGGTGAAAATAATTCAGAGACGATTTATCAAGAAACGCCGTCAGGATTAATAGAATATTCTCAGAATGTTTCCATTTTGGGAGAAAAATCGTCGGTTCTTCTGTATTTTCATGCTCCATGGAGTAAAAATTGTCAGCGCATGGGGCAGACGCTTAAATCCCTTTCTTATTTACAGAATCTCCGATCTGAAATCAAAATGTATCACGTGGATATTCAAAAATACCCGGAAGTGTGCAAAAAATATCAGGTGTCAGATTTTCCCACGCTCCTTTTTTTGTCGAAAGAAGGTGAAAATGGAAAAAGGCTGGTGGGAAATAGTTCGGAAGCGCGAATCATTTCTTTTTTAGAAACGGTAAAAAAACAGAATCCACAGATGCAGGTTTCACATTAATATTTTTACGGCCGAAAACGCAGATCCGTCTTTTGTAGCAAAATTTCCGGTTCTTCAGGTGAAACGGAAATTTATATACCCGATACACTATAAATTTTTGCTTTCTCGGCATTTTGCTTCGCTGAAAATGCCTGCATCCAGAACCGCACAAAATGGAAATTTAAGGTGGAACCAGAATAGTATATCGTGTGCAAAATTTAAAGAGGATGTCAGTATAAATAAAAAATAGAAAGTGGGGGGATTTTAAATTACTGTTTTTTCTGTTATACTGTACCCATCTTAATTTTCGTTGTTTACGGCCACGGAAGCAGGTCTATTTGGCGAGAAGAAAAAACTTCATTCTCCTCGGCAGTTTTTTTAATCGATTTATCGTGTGCTGGTTATGGCGTTTATAGTTTATATAAAAAGGGTGTAAAGGAATGACTGGACTTCCTGGTGACATAAAAGTTAAAGAATCTGGTGGTTATAAAGATATGATGTGGGTACCGCGTATCTGGAATGGGATGCGTTTTTCCACGTTTATGGCACTTTTAGCGAAAAATCATTTTCGTGTCGCGCCTTATCGGATTCCCATGGCGACTATTAACATTATGGCGGGGTGTTTTTCTTCCACGGCCCGAATATGGCAGCGATTATTGTTGGACAAAAAAATACGGAATACAAAAATAGAGCAGAGTCCCATTTTTATTATAGGTCACTGGCGTTCGGGCACGACGATGCTCCATGAAATTATGATTCGAGATGAACGTTTCAGTTATCCGGATACGTTCTCTTGTTTTGCAGCGGAACATTTTCTTTTAACTCGTGGTTTTTTGACAAAAATAATTAAATTACCGGATAAACGGCCCATGGATAATGTCTCTTTTGGGTGGAACGCGCCGCAGGAAGATGAGTTCGCGCTGTGCTCGATGGGAATTCCCTCGCCGTATTTTCATTTAGCTTTTCCCCGCCATATTCACTGGCCTGGCAGATATGAGAATTTACAGAAATATCTCGATCTTTCTGGTCTGACGGAAGCAGAAATGAAACGGTGGCAGAATGGAGTTCTGTGGTTTTTGAAAGAACTGACGTATCGAGATCCTCGGCGGCTGGTGTTAAAATCTCCGCCTCATACGGCCCGTGTCGGTGTTTTTCATAAAATGTTTCCCGACGCGAAATTTATCCATATTTCCAGAAATCCATATACGCTTTATGCCTCCACGGTAAACTTATGGAAGCGTTTTCTCGTCAGTGAAGCATTTCAGCATTCGGATGGTGAATACCTGCAGGAGCTGGTTTTTGAGTCCATGGAGCGCATGTATCGTGCTTATTTTCGTGATAAATCTTTATTGCCGCCGAATCAGTTAATCGAAATAAAATATGAAGATCTGGTGGAAGATAAGCTCGGTGTCATGGAAAAAGTATATGACCAGCTGGAGCTGGGGGATTTTGAAAATATCCGTGGTGAACTGGAAAAATATGCAGAAGAAAAAAAGAATTTTAAGAAGAATAAATTCGAAATTTCTCCTGAATTAAAGGAAAAGATTTCATTACGCTGGAAGCCGTATATCGAATATTATGGTTATGAAGAAGCGTGATGCCTCCTTCTGCGGATATTTTATACCTGATGCAGTATAAAATTCCGCATCCTCTGTCTGCCGCCAGACGGTCAGCATTTTTGTTTTGTTGAAAATGCCCTGCTTCCAGAGCCGCATAAAAGGGAAATTTAAAGGAGAGCCTGTATCAGTCTGGTATCCTTTTATTTTTCTGTTTTTCCACGATATTTTGCTTTTCGCGGAAGTTTATTTCTGTCAGAAGCGAAATTTAAACGGAAGTGAAATCAGAATATATTTTCGCGCGAGGATTTTTTGTGTTTCATTTTCCGAATTTCTAAAAGTGTTTTATATCTGATGCAGTATAAAATTCCGCATCCTCTGACCTGCCGCCAGACGGCCAGTTTTTTTGTTTTGCTGAAAATGCCCTGCTTCCAGAGCCACACAAAACGGAAATTTAAAGGGAGCCCGTATCAGTCTGATCTACTATTATTTTTCTGTTCTTCCACCGTATTTTTGCTTTTCGCGGAAGTTTATTTCTGTCAGAAGCGAAATTTAAACGGAAGTGAAATCAGAATATATTTTGCGGCGACGATTTTTTGTGTTTCATTTTCCGACTTTCTAAACGTATTTTATATCTGACGCAGTATAAAATTCCGCATTCTCTGTCTGCCGCCAGACGGCCAGCATTTTTTGTTTTGCTGAAAATGCCCTGTTTTAAGAACCACACAAAACGGAAATTTACAGGGTGCGCGTATCAGTCTGGTATCCTATTATTTTCCTGTTCTTCCACCGTATTTTTGCTTCTCACGGAAGTTTATTTCTGTCAGAAGCGAAATTTAAACGGAAGTGAAAACCAGAATATGTTTTCGCGCGACGATTTTCTGTGTTTCATTTTCCGACTTTCTAAACGTGTTTTATATCCGATACACTATAAATTTTCGCTTCTCCGGCTTTTTTTCTTCGCTGAAAAAGCCTGCTTTCAGAGCCGCACAAAACGGAAATTTAAAGTGGAACCAGTATATACCTGACGCAGTATAAAATTCCGCATTCTCTGTCTGCCGCCAGACGGCCAGCATTTTTTGTTTTGCTGAAAATGCCCTGCTTTCAGAGCCGCACAAAACTTAAATGGAGAATGAGACCTGTAGAAAAGTACCGAATATGGTAAACATAAAAAAAAGAACGGCAAAACACAGCCGTTCTTTTCTGTTATACATAAATTTTATTCTCTCGGCGACACACAAAATATCGAGAAAGTGAAATTTTATGGTGTATCGAGTATAAAATTTCTTACATACCGTTTTCCTCTTATTTTAGCGGGATTAATCATCCAGACCATCATCGATTCCCTTATCGCCGATCGCCAGCGTACCGCCAGAGAGCCAGTAAAGGAAGGGAGACGCGATTACGATACTACTGTAAGTACCCACGATAATACCCACCGCTAATACGAAAGAGAAGGTGTGAATGGTTTCTCCACCGTAAAAATAAAGGATAATTACAACAATTAATGTCGTGAAGGATGTCATGAACGTTCGCGCCAGCGTCTGGTTTACACTGCGGTCAATCATTCTTTCCGTCAGGTGAGGATTTTTGCCACGTACTTCGCGAATACGGTCAAAAACAACGATTGTATCGTTCAGCGAATAACCGATAAGCGTCAGGAAGGAAGCCAGTACTGTCAGACCGATTTTAAAGTCATAAATCTGAAGTAACTGCGAAAAACTGTAACCTGCCAGCCATGTGCTAAGTGCGATCAGACCCACCGTAATAATGGTATCATGGATAAGTGCCAGGACAGCGGCCAGACCGTATGTCACTTTCTGGAATCGGAACCACAGGTAAAGCACGATTCCGATCAGACTGGCCACCAGCGCGATAATTCCCTGCGTGCAGGTATTTCCCGCCACCTGACTTCCGAACTGAGTCCGTGATGGAAACAGAGGAGTGGTCTCCACCGACGTTTTAATCGCCTGGAACAGATTTTGTGTCTGTGCTTCATTTAAGTCGATATCCACGATCCATTTATCAAATTTTCTGCCAGATGTGTCTTTCCCCTCAGGCGAAAAAATCTCAAAATCCACCCGCGTGAGAGTTTTGTCTCCCGTTTCATCGGCGAGTTTTTCTAAATGTTCTTGAATGCTGGTCATCAGATAACTCTCCGCCAGAGGCTCTCCAAAAGTTACTTCGACCTGTGTCTGACGTTTCGTCTGTAATCCGATATTTTCCGGCAGCGAAATTTCTGTCGGCATTCCTGTTCCCGCTTCCACAGTATTTACAGGAAGATCAGGTACAGCAGGCACCGATATTTCCTCCACCGGAGTTTCCTGTGCTGGAGTTACTGCTGCCGGGGTTTCAGTAACCGGGGTTTCAGTTACCGGAGTCTCTGGGGCGGCAGTTTGTGCCATAAGGGTCATCAGTATCATACGGTCAATTAAACGCAGAGGCATCATGGAAACTTCTGGTGCGGGTGTTTCCTGTCCTTCTGCCACCGGAGTTTCCGTGACCGGTGTTTCCGT
>JAUNBR010000069.1 GCA_030527015.1 Planctomycetia bacterium | reverse complement strand
AAAGTTCCATCTTGTCGCAGGCGAAAACTGAATTTTAAAATGGCATGAGTATAAATTTCCGTTTCGTGCGGTTCTCGAAGCAGGCATTTTCAGCGAAGCAAAATGCCTGGGAAGCGGAATTTTATAGTGTGTGTCGGGGATAAAAACACGCAGAAAATAAAAGACCGAGAGGTCTTAATTCTCTGATTTTTGGGCTTTCTGCTTTCTTCCCACGGAGAGAATGCGTTCTATAATTTCATCCGTTAACTCGTAATTTGGCTGATTCGGCATTCCCTCCCAGACCACGGCTCCAAACTGCGGTTCCAGAAGTACTGCGTGTGGAATGCCATATACGTTTAAGGCATTCGCACAGCGGCGTTTTGTGTCGATTCCGATATAATGTGTGAAATCTTTCCCTTTTAAATCACCAGGGCACTCGTCCACGGCTTTTCGGTCTGTTTCACAGATGGAAATAACCACCAGCTCTTTTCCAAATTTTTTATGCCAGTTTTCCAGCAGAGGAAGAGAGCGTCTGCACGGCGGACACCAGGTGGCCCAAAATTCGATCAGTACGTATTTTCCTTCCAGAGAGGGAGGTGCCTGATGATACCATTCTTCGACTTTTATAAAATCCTGAATACGTTTTACGGCATTTACAGATTCCGCATCTTCCTTTTCGGTGATAATTTTTCCTTCATCATCCAGCCGGGGAATTTCTATAAATAAATATGAATCTGCCCATAAATTTTTAGAGCGTTTCGCGGAAGGAGTTAAAATATTCGCTTGGGAGGTTTTCTCAAAAGGAGAGATTTCCACCGCACTGGGTGCTTTATCATTAATAACGCAGGGCTTAAGCGGTTCTTCCTCTTTCGCCAGCGCGGGTAATGATGCATACGCCGAAAATATTAGTAGTGTAAAAGCCGGTAATAATACGTGAAATTTTTTCATGGTGGGTCTCCTTTTAAGAAGTTCTGAGGGAAAATATCCCCGATTAAACGTTACGTCATGTGTTTACATGACATCAGGCAGTTTATTATCGGGTATAACTTATTTTGTTTTTATACCGGGTTCTCCTTTAAATTTCCGTTTTGTGCGGTTCTAAAAACAGGTATTTTTAGCGAAATAAAAATGCCGGAGAAGCGGAGTGTTATCGTGTACCGGATATAACATATCCGGGAGTGTATTTTTATTTGGTTTTCCTTTAAATTTCAGTTTATGCTGCTCGGAACGCTGGCATTTTCAGCGAAATAAAAATTCGGCCAGTCTGTCGGAGGACATGAAATGTGAAATATGAAATTTATCGTGTATCGGGTATAAAATACAGAACATGGAGTGTATACACCAGGTGATTTTATACACCAGGTTTTGTCATGTTCATGGGATTTAATACGGCATCCAGCTGAGTTTTGGGTAAAATATTTTGTTCGATACAAATTTCGCGAATAGTTTTTCCAGTTTTAAATGCTTCCTTCGCGATCGCCGCGGCACGCTCATAACCGATATGTGAATTCAGAGAAGTGCACATGGACAGGCTTTTTTCGATTCCCGCTTCACAGATTTCTTGATTCGCTTCCAGGTGGGTAAGGCAGTTTCGGGTGAAAACATTCACGCAGTTCGCCATAATGTTTATGCTTTCCAACAAAACGTCGGCCATCATCGGCATCATGATATTTAGCTGAAACTGACCTCCCGTGACGCCAGCGACAGTTATGGCCGCATCATTTCCGATAACTTTTGCCGCCACCTGCATCATGCTTTCACATAAAACAGGATTTACTTTTCCTGGCATAATGGAACTGCCTGGCTGCAGGTCTGGAATACGAATTTCATAAAAACCGCACCGGGGACCACTTCCGAGAATGCGAATATTATTTGCCACATTCAGAAGTGTCGTGGCGACAGTTTTCAGAAGAGAATGTGCCTTTATGATCCCTGTACGCTGGGCATTCGCCTCAAAATGATTTTTTGCTTCCAAAAATGGAATTTCAGTTTCTTTTGCCAGATATTCGGTCACCCGTTTCGCGAATTCTGGATGTGTGTTTATGCCGCTTCCCACCGCGGTCCCTCCGACAGGTAATTCCATCAGAGCGTCAAGAGATTCTCCTGCACTGTGATACGCTAATTCCATCTGACGCGCAAAACTACTAAACTCCTGTCCGAGTGTCATCGGCGTGGCATCCGCCAGATGAGTGCGTCCAATTTTTAGTATGTTCGACCATAATTCAGCTTTTTCATAAAGTACCGTCGTGCAGTAAGTCAGCGCAGGAAGAAGTTCGTTCTTAATGGCCACCGCGGCCGCGACATGAATCGCGGTGGGAAAAGTATCATTCGTACTCTGGCCCATATTTACATGATCATTCGGATGAATACTTTTGGGAGAAGCAAAACGATTTTCACCAGAAATTTCCATCGCCCGGTGCGCTAATACTTCATTCATATTCATATTACTGGAGGTGCCTGAACCGGTCTGATATACGTCCACAGGAAACTGATCCGCCAGGGCACCGTTTCCCACTTCCCGAGCCGCCTTCAGCAGAGCTTCGATCTGTCGGGAGGATAACACCTTCTCTAAAAGCCCTAAATCACGATTCGCGCAAGTTGTCGCATATTTTACCAGAGCCATGGCCCGGATCATTCTCGGAGGTAAAGGTTTTCCGGAAATCGGAAAATTTTCGACCGCCCTCTGTGTCTGCGCCGCGTAATAAACGTCTGCAGGAAGCCGTACTTCGCCCATGGAATCACGTTCTGTCCGAAATGCTGTCATAATGAATGCTTTTCTTGTATTAAAAGAGTAAAGGAAAAAGAAACTTCTTTTCAGGAATTCTGTTTTATGCCCGATGCACTATAAATTTCCGCTTCACCGGCATTTAGCTTTTCAGAAAATGCCTGCATTTAGAGCCGTACAAAACGGAAATTTAAAATGGAACCAGTATACCCCGATACTTATACTGGATTTATGTTTATATCTTCGTTTCGTGCGGCCACGAAAACAGGGAATTTTTATCGAAGAAAATGTTTTGGAAGAGGAATTTTCTGCACCTCAGCTAAAAATATTATATGTATTCTTTTCTTTTTTGTCAAGTATTTTATACCCGATACAGTATAAATTTCCGCTTCCTCGGCATTTTACTTCGGTGAAAATGCCTGCTTCCAGAGCCGCATAAAACAGAAATTTAATGTGAAACCAGTATATACTCGAATACATTATAACATTAACATTTCTTCATAACTTATTTTCGGTCTAAACTTATTTTCTGTCTAAATCTTCACTCTGCGGTAAATCGGCGAGAGATTCCAGCTGAAAAAGTTTCAAAAAACGACTGGTGGTGGAATATTCCGTAACGAATTTACCATCACGTTTTACTTTTTTCGTCTGCAGCAGATGTCGTCGTGTCAGCTGTCCTAAAATCGCGACGCTCGACGCACCTCTGATCTGAGTAATGTCTTCTGCGGTCAGCGGCTGTTTATATGCGATAATCGCCAGAATGTCAATTGCCGCCTGAGAAAGTTTTGCCTGGCGAATTTTCCCATAAAAAACCTCTCGAATCGGCAAAAATTCTTCTCGTAAGAGCATGACATATCCGTCATCTTGTGAGCGAATCGTCCACGGGGCACGCTGTGTATCATATTTTGTATTTAATTCTCCGACCATGGAGTGAATTTCTTCTTCGGTGACGCCACGCATTAAACCCGCGGCCACGGAGGGAAGTAGCGGCCGATTCTGTGAATCTCCCATAAAAAGCATGGCTTCCAGGACCGTCAGAGGAGTCACGGGCACGATTCCGTCATTTTCCACCGCGTCCGGGAATGCGGAGGCGTCCATGCCGGTATTCTGAATGTCTGTGTTTTCAAAAAAATCTGTTTCGTATTCAGATACCGTATTTTTTGGCAGAATGACTGAGTCTGTATCCGGATATATTTCTTGTTCTGCGCCGTTTTCTTCTGAAAAATCTTTATCAGATAATATGTCTTGCCCTTCTGAATTCTCTTCTGGCTCCGGTATTACCAGAGGCTGACCATCCAGAGCTTTCGCGAATGCTAAACCCAGTTCTTCAAAAGAAAACAGTTCATGATCGTCTGTGGATTCTTTTGTGGATTCTTTATTCATATGTTTAACTTTCGTTTTTTTCAGCAGGCTTTATTTCTGAGTTTCTGGTGTTCTTTATAATGAAGTTCTTGCGGTTCGGTGCCGGTACATTCCGTTTCACTTTAAATTATACTGGTCTGGTTCTCGTTTAAATTTTTATTTTGTGCAGCTCTTTAAGCAGACATTTTCACCGAAGCAAAATGCCTGTGAAGCGGAAATTTATAGTGTATCGGATATATAATGATCGGATATGAAAATGCCGGCCGGTCAGTCAGCGAAAAGGGAAACGAAATTTTATCGTGTATCGGGTATAAATTACCTGTGTATTTCTGATATTTCCTTTTCTGTGACGATTCCATTTTTATTATCTGGCAGTAATTTTTTTGAGTCTTCCACGGTACGTAATTTTTTTCCACAGTGAAATGCCCAGCCGCAGAGGAGGACCGCGCCTGTTATTCCCAGACCACATGCCAAGTTATACGGCAGGCCGAAACCGAGAGGTCCGCCATGTGTGGGAGAAATCCATAAAATATAAGTCAGGACGATAAAGGACATAAAACCGGCAGGAATTAGGGCGATTCCCCACCATTTCCGCAGTGAAATCAGCCAGGCCATTCCTGCCAGTAACGTACATGCCGCCAGAACCTGATTTCCCCACGCAAAATAATTCCATAAAAAACCAAAAGATTTTGCATTTTGATGTGACCAGGTTAATAATATGGTGATGCAGATGATTAAAGGAAGAATAATTAAAATACGTTTCCAGGCTACTTTTTGTGAAATATGAAATATTTCTCCAAGACTCAGTCTTAAACTGCGTAAGGCGGTATCACCAGAGGTGATCGCAAGAATAATCACAGCGAGAATAGTGATCGTTCCTAAACCATTTCCTAAAAAATATTTAATGATTTCTAAAAGAACCACAGGAGCTTTCATGTTTAAAGTTTCAGGAAAAAGATTATACACAGCGAGAGCACCGGCCGCCCAGACCATGGCGATAATTCCCTCCAGAACCATCATTCCATAAAAAGAAGAATACGCTTCTTGCTCGGATTTCATGGTGCGCGCGATAATCGGAGACTGTGTGGCATGAAATCCTGATATGATTCCACAGGCGATCGTTACAAAAAGACAAGGAATAATTGGCTGAGACATGGGCTGGTTCTGAAACATGTTCTTAATAAAATTATCCGTCGGCACCAGAAAATCTGTTTCTGCATGTCCAGCCTTCCATAATAAGGAAATCAGAAGCATGGCGGTTCCGAAGAACAGCATTAGGCCAAAAATTGGATATAATCTGCCGATAATTTTGTCGATCGGAAATAGGGAGGCGATAATGTAATAAATAAAAATTAAAATGACGGCCGCCCAAAAGTCGGCCCGCGTATTCTCCCAGAACCCATCTACTAATTCTGCCGGTACATTAATGAAAACCGCCACCACCAGCAGCAAAAGAAATATCATAAAAACATTAAAAAACCAGGAAAAAGAAGTTCCCAGTGTATTTTGGATGATTTTCGGTAAGTTGGCACCACCTTTTCGCAGTGACATCATTCCCGCCAGAAAATCGTGCGTGGCACCACCGATAATATTTCCGATCGGAATCAGTAAAAAGACGATCGCCCCGAATTTTATGCCTAAAATTACTCCGATCACCGGTCCGATTCCTGCGATATTCAGTAACTGGATCATCATGTTTTTCCAGTGAGGTAAACAGATAAAGTCCACACCATCTTCATTTAATATGGCAGGTGTGGTACGATTATCTGGAGAAAGAATCCATTTTATGAATTTTCCGTAAGTAAAATAACCCGCGATTAAAATGAAGATTCCTGTCAGAAATAGTGTCATAATGACTCGTCCTTTCAAAAAATATACCACAAATTTTAATATATCTCACATTTAAAAAAGTGTCAAGAGAAAGAAATTTTTACATGTGAGATACTGTAAATTTCAGCTTTTTCAGAAGTTATACCCGATGTACTATAAAATTTTGTTTCTCCGGCATTTTGCTTCTCGCAGAAAATGCTGGCTTTCAGAGCCGCATAAAACGGAAATTTAAATGGTCAGAGGATATATTCAGTACATAATATCTTAGTGTTAAGCATATCTTGACGTAAAACTGGATGATTTATATAATTTTAAATTTGGCATGTGAAAAATCTTTGCATTCCGATTTTTGTTCTGTTATGCTTCATTTCGTTATGAAATTTCTTGTTTTTGCAGTTCTAAAAACCAGATATTTCTACATATATCCCGAAATAACTGAAAAATGAAACGGGAAAAATGAAAATAACGTATCCCTTATAAAAATATTTAAAATTTAAGAAATCAAAAATGCTTCATGTAACTTCAGAAGTCAAAATTTACTTGTCAGAAATCGAATTTTCTTATGTTCGTAGTGCTGGTCCTGGAGGACAAAATGTAAATAAAGTGGCCTCAAAAGCTGTGCTGCGCTGGAACATGGGAGCCAGTAATGCGCTAAATGACGAACAGAAAAGGCGTCTGGCGCGGCTTTTCCCAAGTTTTGTAACGAAAGAAGGAGAAGTCGTCATTACCAGCCAACTGACGCGTGATGCGCCTAAAAATCGGGAGGACTGCCTGCACAAATTATGTAAAATGGTGAAAAAAGCTGTTTTCGTTCCTAAAAGAAGGATTCCGACACGTCCATCTTTAGGTTCAGTAAAACGCAGGCTGGATGAAAAATCCAGGAAATCAGAAAAAATAAAACGAAGAAAAATTAATTTTGAGTAAATGAGTTTTAAGGGAATTATTTTCGTACATAACTCATGATAAACCTCTGTTTTATGAATTATATGTAAATATATTTTCGTGTATCGCGCGAAAGATGGCCGGTCTATCGGCGAGCTGGGAAAGCGGAAAATGATCGTACTTTAGATATAAAGTGCGAATTTCATCTGAAATAGAAACTTGGTTCCGCGGAAGGACCCTTCGGCGCGATTTTTGTATCCCTCTGGACAGATGCCTGTGGTCTGATAAAATTAATTTGTTTCTCTGCTGTTACACTCTGCTCTGATTTCATTTAAAAAATGCGATCTTCCACAATCAAGAAAGTACATATTTCATATATTTTGAAATTTTGTGGGTAAGTCGAATTTTGGTGGAGAGATCAGTATAAATGATGAATTTCTATTCCTGATTTTATCTGTAATTTCTGCTTCAGATAATCATGAATGTCAGATTTTTAGTGTGAAAATATGTAAAAAGAGGATTAGTGTGTCGTGTACACAAATAATATTAAAGTTATAGGTTAAAATAATATAAAAAGGAATATAATCATGAAAAATCACGTCTATAATTTTTCTGCTGGCCCGGCGGTGTTACCCGAGGAGGCGTTAAAAAAAGCCCAGGAAAATTTGTTAGGACTTCCCGGTGTGGGAATGTCGGTGCTGGAGATCAGTCATCGTTCAAAACCTTTTGCTGAGATTATAGAAGCTGCGGAGATGAATATACGTAAATTGATGAACATTCCGGAAAATTACCGAGTCATGTTCCTTCAGGGTGGTGCACTTCTTCAGTTCGCCATGCTTCCGATGAATCTTTTAGGAGGGAAGTCTGCGGATTATATTATTACTGGAACCTGGAGTAAAAAAGCGCGTAGTGAAGCGAAACTGGTGGGGGAAACACGGGTTATCTGGGATGGTGGTGAATCGAATTTTAATTCTTTACCCACGAATGAAGAATTACGCGCTGCGGTAAATTCGGATGCGGCGTATGTGTATTATACTTCGAATGAAACGATTCAGGGGGTGCAGTTTCCCACGGAACCAGAGGTGGATGTTCCTCTGGTATGTGATGCGTCGAGCGAGTTTTTTTATAAACCGATAAATATTCAGAAATATGGATGCGTTTATGCATGTGCACAGAAAAATTGTGGCCCGGCAGGGGTGACTCTGGTCATTATGCGAGATGATTTTGTGGCGCGCAGTCCAGAATTACCCAGTCTGCTGAATTATAAAAAACTTTCGGCAGAAAACTCCATGCTAAATACGCCGCCCTGTTTTTCGATTTATATGGTTAAACTCGTGACCGACTGGCTTCTGAATACCGTCGGTGGAGTGGAAAAAATGTATGAAATAAATAAAGCGAAAGCTGCTCTTCTTTATGATGTAATAGATGGATCGGACGGTTTTTATCTTGGGCATGCTCAAAAATCTTGTCGTTCTTTAATGAATGTGCCTTTTAAGATGCAGACAGATGCTTTGGATAAAGTTTTTCTTGAAGAAGCCGCGAAGGAAAATTTATGTTCTTTAGCGGGACACCGGTCTGTGGGTGGTTTTCGTGCGTCGATTTATAACGCCATGCCTGTGCAGGGAGTGGAATGCCTGGCGTCCTTTATGAAAAATTTTATGCAGAAACACGGCTAAATCTGTGATATGTCTGAGATGCTAGAATTTTTGCTTTTTTGACATTTTTATACCCGATGTACTATAAATTTTCACTTCTCCGGCATTTTTGCTTCGGTGAAAATGCCTGCTTAAAGCGCCGCACAAAATGGAAATTTAAACGAGAATCTGTATAGTTTCGTAAGAAGCAGAAATTTAAAGTGGATCCGGGATATGAAATTTTCGCTTTTCTATTATTTTTGATTATATGAGGCATACGGGTGAAAAAAAATATTTTTGAGTTATCTGCGCTGGTCGGTGGAACCTTTTGGGGAGATGCGTCTGTTCTGATTACAGGTGCTCAGACTTTTAGAGAAGCCGAATTCGGTGAGATTACCTTTTTTGATACACCTTCACGGTGGGAAGAAATAAAAAAATGTAGAGCATCTGCTGTTCTTGTTCCGTGTGTAACTGATCAAAAAATAGAAGAAGGTCTGAAGAGCCTGAGCATACCTGTCATTCAGGTGGAAGAGGTTCATCAGGCATTTATAAAAATAGTAGAACTTTTTCGTCCGCCGGTGGAGCGTCCGAATTTTGGAGTACATCCTCAGGCGATTCTTGGAGAAAATGTTTCTCTTGGTCAGGATGTAACTATTTTTCCGGGTGTTTTTATCGGAAATGATGTGATTATCGAGGATCACGTCATTATTTATCCACACTGCACGATTATGGAAAAATGTCGTGTCGGTGCGGGCACGACACTTTTCCCGGGCGTAACGCTTTATGAAAAATGCGTGGTGGGGAAAAACTGTATTTTGCATGCAGGCGCGACGATCGGTGCATATGGTTTCGGGTATCAGATGCGGGATGAAAGGCATATTCTCAGCGCACAGCTGGGTAATGTGGAGCTGGGAGATTTCGTCGAAATCGGTGCGAATTCGACGATTGACCGCGGGACATATGGTACCACGCGGGTGGGTGAAGGCACGAAAATTGATAATTTGGTCATGATAGGGCATAATTGTCAGATCGGGAAGCATAATTTACTCTGTTCTCAGGTCGGAATCGCGGGCAGTACGATCACGGGTGATTATGTCGTCATGGCGGGCCAGGTGGGAGTGCGGGATCATGTAAAAATAGGTTCCCGGGTTACTTTTGGCGCCCAGGCCGGTGTGGCATCTGATACTGCGGAAGAAGGGACTTATCTTGGTTCTCCTGCGGTGCCCATTCAGGAAATGAAACGCATTTTTGTTGTGCAGAAGCAGCTTCCTGAATACTGGAAAACCCTAAAAAAAATTGCTAAAGATGCACAGAGCGGGGAAATTTCATGATTTATGTCTCTTATTATTTTTTTTCATATTTTAAGATGCTGGTTTCACTTTAAATCCGTTTTATGCGGTTCAGAGCGCAGGCATTTTCAGTGAAACAAAATATCGGAAATCGGAAATTTATAGTGCATCGGGAATAAAAGTACATATGCTTCAGGGGGACGTATAAAACAGAAATTTCATGAAGCGTCCATATTTTTCTTTTATATGTTTTTTTGAATATATTTCTTGAATGGTAAATTTTTATGCCCGAAATGCGTTATGATCCCATCCACGATATTTGGGTAATTGTTGCGGAAGAGCGTTTATGCCGGCCGGACCAATTTACGTCGGAACGTTTTGGTTTTTGCCAGAATCGTGACGTAAATGATATATCACGGTTAGCGGAAGAACAGAAAGAGAAATGTCCGTTCTGCGAAGGAAATGAAAGCCAGACGCCGCGTGAACGGGATGCGCTGGCGCGGCGGAAAGATCGTATATCATCGGAGGAATATTCTGAAGAATCCAGGGAATGTTCTGAAATCATTTATGCGGAAAAATCGGAGCATGATCAGGGATGTGTGGGGTTTTGTCGGGAAAGAACGATAGACGATTATCGGCGGCCGAATTCTCCTGGATGGCAGGTACGTTCTGTGCCGAATCGTTATCCTTCCGTTTTACCGTGGGGGGAAATGACGTCTCAGCGTTTTGGCATTCATGAAAAAACTTTAGCGGTGGGTGCTCAGGAAGTGATCGTCGATACACCACGGCATCTGGAGCGTTTTGGAGAAATGACAGAAGAGGAATTTCAGTATCTGATCCATTTTTATCATCGTCGGCTTTATCAGTTACGGAAGGAGCACCGCTGGCAGTATGTCCAGCTTTTTAAAAATCAGGGCGCGGCGGCGGGTGCGTCGATGTGCCACATTCATTCTCAGATTTTTTGTTTACCGTATGTGCCGCACACGATAAATATGGAAGCATATGGACTGGAAAAATATTTCCAGAATACCGGCCAGTGTTATTACTGTCAGTCTCTGCATCAGGAATTAACCGATCGCTGGCGTTTTATCGCTGAATCAGAAACCATGGCCGCGTTTTGCCCGTTTACGTCTCGATTTCATGGTGAAATCTGGGTGATGCCAAAACGTCATGTTCCATGTTTCGTTCAGTCGTCGCGTGAAGAATTGGATGATTTATCTCTGTTTTTACGGAAAATTATTTGTCGTCTGGAGCAGGTAATTCCTGTTCCGACTTATAACGTGGTGTTACGTCAGTCACCATGGAGGTATGAAGAGTCGGGTGTCGTTCTGGATGAGCGTTTTCACTGGCGTCTGGAAATATTACCACGATTAAACGGAATCGCAGGTTTTGAGTGGGGGACGGGAAATTTTATTAATCCATGCTCGCCGGAGCGATTCGCAGCGGAAATGGTTTCTCGGTCTCCGTGATTTATGGGAAGTCATAAGTGCTTCTGACTTTTAAATCAGATGAATTATATTTTTTACTTTCCAGGCATTTTTATATCTGATGCACGATAAAATTCCGCTTCCCTGGCATTTTGTTTCGCTGAAAATGCCTGCTTTCAGAGCCGCACAAAACGGAAATTTAATGGAGAACCAGTATAATGGCTGTATTCATCTCAAAGAATGGCCGATGCTAATTAAAATTATATTTTTCTGCAGTCATACATGTGAATTTTATAGTGTGCATGGAATATGTTCCGCCTCCCACACTATAAATTTTTGTTTTGTTGAGCCGAAGGTAACTCAAAACACGGTAAAAAGTGCGCCTGTAAAATCCGTGGTTCTGTGAAGGCTCGAGAGCCAGCGAAAATCCGTGACCTTCAGACCATCCATGATACAGGGAAAATCCGAAAGTCGGTAAAGTCTGAAGTTCTGCGAAAATCCTGTGTTTCGGCGAAAATCGTGAAAGGGTAAAATCGGAGCATCCGGTAATTCCGTAAAAATCTGAGAGTGTATGGAAATTTATGCGCAGACGAAAATCCGGAAGCCAGCGAAAATCCGTGACCTTCAGACCATCCATGATTCAGGGAAAATCCGAAAGTCGGTAAAGTCTGAAGTTCTGCGAAAACCCTGTGTTTCGGCGAAAATCGAGAAAGGGTAAAATCGGAGCATCCGGTAATTCAGTAAAAATCTGAGAGTGTATGGAAATTTATGCGCAGACGAAAATCGGAAAAACAGGGAAATTCGTGACCTTCAGACCATCCATGATTCAGGGAAAATCCGAAAGTCGGTAAAGTCTGAAGTTCTGCGAAAACCCTGTGTTTCAGCGAAAATCGTGAAAGGGTAAAATCGGAGCATCCGGTAATTCAGTGGAAACCTAAAAGTCTATGAAAATTCGTGAACTGGAGAAAATCCGAAAGGCTGGAAAATTTCGTAACCGCATGAAAATTCATCGGACGTCAGACATAAATTATATTTCTTCATCGAGAATATAAGGACTGTCTGCTCTGTTTTCATGGCGAATTTCGTCCACGGTTTCTTGTTTCCCCCAGCCAGCATAAAGTGCGTCCGGGAAATTTAGCACCCAGCCAGGCGTCTGACTCACACAGCGATAAGCGTGTACCACTCCAGGTGGAATGACGACAGAAGCTGGGGCATTTTCGCCAAATTTTCCTATAAACTTTTCGCCGAAAGTGACGGAGTCTTCTCGGGCATCCCACAGGTGCAGTGAAAAGGTGCCTGGCCCAATAAATGCAAAAATATCCGTCTGCCACCGGTGTTCATGGGGACCACGTGTAATGCCAGGTTCTGTCTGGCTTATGTACGCCATTTTGGGTAAAATATTTCCTGGAAGCTCATCCTGACGAAAAATTTCGGAAAGCCAGCCGCGGGAATCCGTGAATTTTTTTAACGGTGTTATTTTTACTCCATGAATCGTGCACGAAGGTAACATTTTATTCTTTCCTTTCTCTTTTATATTTTAAAACACTTCGGAGATATTCTCCGTATTCATTTTTTTGTGCTTCCGCTATTTTCGCAAAATGTTCTTCAGAAATAAAACCACGTTCCCAGGCGATTTCTTCCAGGCAGGCCACCTTTAGTCCCTGGCGGTGTTCGATGGTTTCTATAAAATTAGATGCCTGTAATAAAGACTCATGGGTCCCCGTGTCCAGCCACGCGAAGCCCCGGCTAAAAATCTGCGCATGGAGCATTCCCCGGCGTAAATATTCTCGGTTTACGTCCGTGATTTCCAGTTCACCTCGGGGAGAAGGTTTCAGTTTTTCGGCGATTTCCACCACCTGATTATCATAAAAATAAAGCCCCGTCACGGCATAATTCGATTTCGGAACCGAAGGTTTTTCCTCGATCATTTCTGGTTTTCCGCGGGAGTCAAAAGAAATGACGCCGTATCGGTGCGCGTCTCGTACCCAGTATGCGAAAACCGTCGCGCCATCTTCTCTTTCCGCCGCATTTTTCAAAATATTTTGAAATCCCTGTCCATAAAAAATATTATCGCCGAGAACCATCGCCACGCGGTCTGAACCGATAAAATCCTTTCCGATAAGAAATGCCTGCGCCAGTCCACCAGGATTTGGCTGTACGGCGTACTGTAAATGTAAACCCCACTGGCTTCCATCTCCTAATAATCGCTGGAAACTTTCGAGATCCACCGGTGTGGTGATAATTAAAATTTCCCGAATATTCGCCAGCATTAATGCGGAAAGCGGATAATAAATCATGGGCTTATCGTAAACGGGCAAAAGCTGTTTACTTACCGCTCGGGTGACAGGATCCAGCCGGGTGCCCGCTCCTCCGGCAAGAATAATACCTTTTCGTGTCTGTGTCATAAAAATCCTTTTTTTGTTTAACTGTATATTTAGCTGTACGGCATTTTCAGCGAAGCAAAATGCCGGGGAAGCGGAATTTTATAATGTATCGGGTATAATAATTCTTGAATATGGGTTTTAATAAGTACAAAAAATGAAAATTTAACACAAAACCTGTACATATAAGTAAAACCACAGGGAGCCTAAACTGAAAAACCACCGTCATTCACGTTTATTGGAAAGTTGTTCAGATTTATAAAAGCTTTTTTGTAAAAAAATGAATCGTAAGATTTTGTTATTTTAAGTAATTTTGCAAAAAAAGTCAAGAATTCCTCTGCGAAGTTAAAAAAAAGATATTTCCATCTGGCAATTTTTTATTTTTAAGGTAAAATATATATAGTGTATTTTTCGATAAATACATTATGTATTTATTTTCAAAAGTTTTATTTTACGATGTGTATTTTTGTTCTGATAATAAAAATAGACGCTGTAAAATGTCTTTTTTTCAGTTTAACTTTATTTTAAAGTATTTTCTGCATGAACCGAGTTTTACCATACATTCAAATTGCGCGTCCTGATCACTGGTTTAAAAATGTTTTTATGCTTTTGGGAGTCGTGCTGGCATTTTTTTATCTTCAAGAAACTTGTACTCTTGAAAGCTGGAACGTAATGATATACAGGCTGTGTCTGGGGTTTTTTGCCACATGTATCGTCGCGTCCAGTAATTATGTCATTAATGAAATTTTAGACGCTCCCACGGACAGGTCGCATCCTACAAAACGGAATCGTCCCATTCCATCTGGTAAAGTTTCATTACCACTGGCCTATTTTTTATGGCTTTTCTTGGCGGTTATTGGTCTGGGAGCTTCTTGGACGCTGGGAAAACCGTTTTTCTTTTCCGCTCTTACGCTGTGGATCATGGGAATGATTTATAACATTCCGCCGGTACGAAGTAAAGAATGGATTTATCTGGATGTTATCAGTGAATCGGTCAATAATCCTTTACGTTTACTGCTGGGCTGGTACGCTATTACGGATGTTTCTGCTCAGATCCCTCCCATTTCGCTGATTATTTCTTATTGGATGGTCGGTGCATTTTTCATGGCGACAAAACGTTTTGCTGAATTGCGCTGGATCGGAAATAAGGAAGTCGCGGCCGCGTATCGTGCCTCGTTCCGATATTATACGGAAACGAATTTATTAGTCAGTATGTTTATTTATGCGGTGGCCAGTGCCCTGTTTTTAGGGGTTTTTATCGTCCGGTATCATGTGGAACTGATCTTTTCGGTTCCTTTTCTGGCGGGTTTCTTCGGTTATTATTTATATATTGGCCTGAAACCGGACAGTCCTGTGCAGCATCCTGAACATTTATATAAAGAGACTGGGCTTATGATGTATCTGTTTTTTTGCACGGTACTGTTTTTTGTTTTAATGTTTATCCGAATTCCAGTCATGCATAAAATATTTAACGTCGAGTCGACTCGTGTGCCAGAACTGTGGACCATCGGAGAAGAAAATTTTCCACGGAATCCAGAAACATCCACGAATGGTGACGATTCTAAAAACTCCTTTTAATGTTTTTTTGTCGCACTTTCTTTTTTTGTTTTATGCTGGTTTTATTTTATGTAGTTTCTTTTTTTCCATTTCGTGCTGCTCTGAAAGCAGGTATTTTCTGTGAAGCAAAATGCCCAGAAGCGAAATTTCATAATGTGTCGAGTACAAAATGAATCGGATATAAGAGTTTCCTTTTTACGACAGATTTTTCGTGGTGGAGGAGCTGAAATGCAAAAATTTATCGTGTATCAGGTTTAAGATTTTATACTGTTTTCATTTTAAATTTCCGTTTTGTACGGTTCTTAACGTGGATATTTTCCGCGAAGCTAAAATACCGGAGAAACGGAAATTTATCGTGTATCGGGTATATAATATACTTTTTTGATAATGGTTATTTTATGTCGAATATAGTAGTTGAAGTGAATCATGTCTGGAAACGTTTTCATCGTGGTGAGTTTAACGACAGTTTACGGGACGCGATTCCTGCCATGTTTCGCAGACTGACGGGAAGGCACACGAAAAGCACTGAGCTGGGAAAAGGCGATTTCTGGGCTCTAAAAGATATTTCTTTTCAGGTAAAACGTGGCGAAACCCTGGGAATCGTCGGCCATAATGGTTCTGGGAAAAGTACGCTTCTAAAAATTTTATCGAATATTTTGAAAGCGAATCGTGGTTCCATTCAGGTGAACGGTCGCCTGAGGGCTTTAATTGAAGTCGCGGCGGGTTTCCATGGTGACTTAACAGGCAGGGAGAACATCTTCTTAAACGGTTCCATTCTCGGCATGACGCAAAAAGAAATTGCCGCGAAGTATGATGAAATCGTGGAATTTTCGGGTATCGGCGAATTTTTGGATACTCCGGTAAAGCGTTACTCTTCCGGCATGTATGCTCGCCTGGGCTTTTCGGTCGCGGCGCACCTGGAACCAGAAATTTTAATCGTGGATGAAGTTCTTTCTGTCGGGGACGCAGCCTTTCAAAAAAAATGTCTTGGAAAAATGAACCAGGTCGCGGGAGAAGGCCGGACGGTGCTTTTTGTTTCCCATAATATGGCGGCGGTAAAGTCCCTCTGTCAGCGTTCCATTTTGTTGGATCATGGGAATCTGGTCGCAGAAGGCCCCACGGATGAAGTCTTAAATCAGTATATGGGCTCCGCGATTATCGACGAAAGCATTCCTCTTTCGCAGCAGACGAATCGTCAGGGAAACGGTCAATTACGGATCCAGCAGTTTTCCGCAGAAAGTAACGGTGAGCCTAATTCGGGTTTTCTTTCGGTCGGCCAGCAGCTGTCCATGCATTTTGATTATCGCTGTTATGAAACTTTAATAAATCCTGCTGTTTTTTTGTCGATCGTAAATGCGGACGATGATCCCGTTTTCCACATAAATACCCAGATACAGGAAAAACTGCCGCCGAAAATCACCAAAGACGGCACGTTTACCTTCCATATTCCTCATCTGCCCCTGACCCCTGGGCATTACACCGTCCGATTCGCCATTACCGATATGGATGGCCAGCATGTCGATCGTATCGCGAACATATGGTCGTTTGAAGTTCTCCCGGGGCGTTTTTTAGAAATGCAGATCCCAAAACACCAGCCCGGTGCTTTCGTTGCGGATTTTTCATGGGAAATTACGGATCAGTCTTAATTTCCGACTTAATTTCCGAAAAATATATACTCTGGTTTCATTTTAAATTTTCATTTCGGAGCCGTGAACGCAGCGGAGCCCCCCTAATTCCCCTCGGAGCCGTGAACGCAGGACGCAGTCCGTAGTTCCGGAGCCGTAACAAATAATGTGGCAATTCACGAAGGTAAATTTTATAAAGGACACAAACTATGAAAAAATTATGGTTATTCTTGTTTTTCGCGTTTCTTCCGTGTCTCCTTTTTTCGGCGGAAGCAACGAATCGTTCGGCAAGCGCTCCGCGTTCGGCAGAATCGGAATCCGCACCCGAGAAACGCAAAGCGGGCGAACGCATGGTGAAGACCGTCGACGGTGTGGAATACGCATTTCGCTGGTGCCCGGCGGGAAGTTTCATGATGGGCAGTCCAGAAGATGAATTGGGCCGAGATGCCGACGAAACGCAGCACCGCGTGACGCTTACCAAAGGTTTCTGGATGCTGGAGACGGAAGTGACACAGAAGATGTGGCAAAGCGTGATGGAGGATAATCCGAGTGATTTTGAGGGTGACGATCTCCCTGTGGAGAATGTGAGTTGGGACGATTGCCAGGAATTTTGCCAGAAGCTGCGTAACCTCGGCTTAAACATTCAACTTCCGACGGAAGCGCAGTGGGAATATGCTTGCCGGGCTGGGACGACCGGTGAATACGGCGGAACCGGCAACCTTGATGATATGGGCTGGTATGGTCATAAAAACGAATATGGCGATAAATTGGGTAACAGTAAAGAACGTACGCATGAAGTTAAGACAAAGAAACCGAACGCATGGGGCTTGTACGACATGCATGGGAATGTTTGGGAATGGTGTCAGGATTGGTATGGTTCCGATTATTACAAAAATTCGCCAACGAATGACCCAACGGGGCCTGCATCTGGCTCGGACCGAGTGGATCGTGGCGGGTGCTGGGGCAACTACGCGGGGGGCTGCCGTTCGGCGAGGCGGAACAGCGGTACGCCGACGTTTCGCTACAGCTACCTCGGCTTCCGCCCTGTTCTCATCCCTTAAATTTAATCCGTTCGAGTGCAGCGGAGCCCGCTCTAATTCCCCTCTTCCAGAGGGGTGGCAGCCGAAGGCTGACGGGGTGTTTTGTTGGGGGTTTTTCGTGAACGCTAGGGAGGCCAGGAATGAAATGACTGCCTCCCGGGGAGCTTTTCCATCCGGCGGAAGCCGTATTGCCTGCGCGGCTCGCGCCTGACGGGGTGTTTTGGCCGGGGGAACGCGTTTCACCACTCCAGAACTACCCCCCGCCCTTCGGGCGTACCCCTTCAGAGAAGGGGAATTACACCACCTCCTCACGATCCGTGAACGAAGCGCCGCCTCGTTCCGGAGCAGTACAGAACAATATAACAATTCACGAAGGTAAATTTTATAAAGGACACAAACTATGAAAAAATTATGGTTATTCTTGTTTTTCGCGTTTCTTCCATGCCTCCTTTTTTCGGCGGAAGCAACAAATCGTCCGGCAGAACCGGAATCCGCACCCGGTGAACGCAAAGCGGGAGAACGCATGGTGAAAACAATAAACGGCGTGGAATATGCGTTTCGTTGGTGCCCGGCGGGGAGTTTCATGATGGGCAGTCCAGAAGATGAATTGGGGCGAGATGCCGACGAAACGCAGCACCGCGTGACGCTTACCAAAGGTTTCTGGATGCTGGAGACGGAAGTGACGCAGAAGATGTGGGAATCGGTGATGGAAAATAATCCGAGTCATTTCAGGGGGGATAATCTTCCTGTGGAGAATGTGTGTTGGCACGACTGTCAGGAGTTTTGCAAGAAGCTGCGTAACCTCGGCTTAAACATTCAACTTCCGACGGAAGCGCAGTGGGAGTATGCATGTCGCGCGGGCACGACGACAAGTCTCAACAGTGGGAAAAATATCACAAGTGTTGAAGAGAATTGCCCTCATCTCGACGAAGTCGGTTGGTATGATAGAAATTCTCGTTCGAAGCCCCACGCAGTGGGGCAGAAGACACGTACGCCACAGCTCAAAATGAATGGATTCACGAAGACCCACGCAGTGGGTCAGAAGAAGCCGAACGCATGGGGATTATACGACATGCACGGGAACGTCTGGGAATGGTGTGCCGACTGGTATGACGTCTACCCAAGCGGTTCCGTAACCGACCCGACGGGGCCAACAACTGGCTCGTGGCGAGTGGGTCGTGGCGGTTGCTGGCGCGGCTACGCGGCGTACTGCCGTTCGGCGCATCGGAACCACATTTCGCCGACTCGTCACCTCTCTTTCTTCGGCTTCCGCGTCGTTCTGCTTGACCAAGAGGAAGCGGACAAACTCGTGCCTATTTCATCCGGCTGCAAAGCGGGCGAACGCATGGTGAAGACCGTCGGTGGCGTGGAATTCGCGTTTCGTTGGTGCCCGGCGGGAAGTTTCCTGATGGGTAGTCCAGAGGATGAATTGGGCCGAAATGAAGGCGAAGGTCCGCAGCACCGCGTGACGCTTACCAAAGGTTTCTGGATGCTGGAGACGGAAGTGACGCAGAAGATGTGGGAATCGGTGATGGAAAATAATCCGAGTCATTTCAGGGGGGATAATCTTCCTGTGGAGAATGTGTGTTGGCACGACTGTCAGGAGTTTTGCAAGAAGCTGCGTAACCTCGGCTTAAACATTCAACTTCCGACGGAAGCGTAGTGGGAATATGCGTGTCGCGCGGGCACGACAGGAGCACACGCAGGAGGCTTGGATTCCATGGCATGGTACGATTCCAATTCGGGTTCGACGACTCACGCAGTGGGTCAGAAGAAGCCGAACGCGTGGGGTTTATACGACATGCACGGGAACGTCTGGGAATGGTGCGCGGACTGGTATGGCGACTACCCAAGCGGTTCCGTAACCGACCCGACGGGGCCTGCATCTGGCTCGGACCAAGTGTTTCGTGGCGGTGGCTGGTTCGACGGCGCGGAGGACTGCCGTTCGGCGTTTCGGAGCTACAATATGCCGATGAAACGCTACAACTTCCTCGGCTTCCGCCCTGTCCTCGTCCCTTAAATTTAATCCGTTCGAGCGCAGCGCACAGGCTAATTCCCCTCTTTCAGAGGGGTGGCAGCCGTTAGGCTGACGGGGTGTTTGGGAGGGAGAGCACTCTTGCTCTCCGACAAGGTGTTTTGCCGGGGGAACGCGTTTCCCACTTCGGACTACCCCCCGCCCTTCGGGCGTACCCCTTCAGAGAAGGGGAATAGAGAAGGGGAATTTGGCACAGCCACTTCGGAGTCAGCGCAGTGGAAAATTGCGCAGCGGGTTCCCGGGACTACGCGTGCGCTTCGTCCACGGCTCGCATGTAAGTTATGAAACCAGTTTATAAATTTTTATGGAGAAGGTTATCGTTAAATGAACACGAAAGAAGCAGAGGGAACCGGTCCGTTAGTGACGATCGGAGTCTGTACGCGGAAGCGTCCGGAGATGGTGGTGAAATGTCTGAGGAGTTTATTTGAGTTAGAAACGTCGTTTAAATATGACATCGTGGTGGTGGAAAATGATGAGGAACAGACGGCGCGGAAAGAAATAGAAAGCCTGAAACCGGAGGCGTCGTCTCGTGGAATCGAGTTAAGGTATTACTGTGAGCCGGAGCAGAATATTTCGATTGCCCGGAACCGCTGTGCGTCGGAGTGCCGAGGAGAGTTTTTGGCGTTTATAGATGATGATGAATGGGCAGACCCTCTCTGGCTGCAGAGTCTGGTGGATGTTCAGCGAGAGACCGGGGCGGATGTTGTCAGCGGTGTCGTCACTCCTGTTTTTGAGGAGGGATTTCCATCTTATCTGCGAGATTTTTTTTATATTAAATCTCTGGTGGCAGATTTTGCTCCTTTGACGTTTGCACCTACGGGTGCGATTCTTTATAAAAAAGAAATTCTTTCTTTGCGGACACCGGTATTTAATGTGGCATACGGAAAAACCGGGGGTGAAGATGCGGATTTATCGCTTTTTTTGTCCACTATGAATAAAAAGATATTTGGGACCGTTCGGGCAAAAGCATATGAATTTCAGTCGCTTCAGCGTGGTAAAATGTGGTGGCTTTTTGAAAGAAATCTTCGTACGTCACTGATTACCTCTAGATTATATTACAGCCATTATTATCCCTTAAATGGTACACGAGTGAACATAAAAAATTTTCTGATAATTACGTGTCGTATTATAAAAACAGTTCCTTATATTGCTATAAAACCACGGTGGGCATTTGTGCAAATTGGAATAAATATTTTTAAATGTTTAGGTATTATTGCGTTTTACCTGGGATTTTACAAAGAAGGTTATCGTTAAATGAACACGAAAGAAGCAGAGGGAACCGGTCCGTTAGTG
>JAUNBR010000005.1 GCA_030527015.1 Planctomycetia bacterium | reverse complement strand
TCGTGCAAATTTTGACAAAACTTTTGCGAAATTTTAAATTGGAATGAGTATAAAAATTAACTTTTTTAAAGGTGTCGGTCTGCTGACATTTCCGCGAAACAGAATGTCGGTGAAGCAAAATTTTAGTGCTGCAGGCATACGCACCGATTTTTTAAACTTCGTTTTTGTGTTCTGGAAGCAGAGACTTTTTCAGTGAAACAAAATGTCTGTACTGGCTTTCTTTTAAATTTCTGTTTTGTGCAGCTTTTAATACAGGCATTTTCCGCGAAACAAAAATGCCGGAGAGGCGGAAATTTATAGTGTATCGGGTATAAAAATCGGAATTTTATAATGAATCGGGCATAAATCGTACTTTCTGGTGTTTTGTATTCATTTTTTCAGTATTTCTGGATGTATGAAATATCGGTATTTAGAGCCGAAAACTGAATTTTAAGCAGAAATCAGAAGTGTGGATAAACTTCTGTTAAGAAAATGGCAAAACCCCCTCTTATGAGGGGTTTAATCTTTATTAAAAGACGATAAAATGTAATGTATTATCGAGAAATGATAAAAATTTACTTTTTGGGCATTTTATTTTTACTGAGAAATATGCCTGCCGGGAGAACGATTATTTTTGATGCGCGATAAATTTCCGCTTTCTCTGTCTGCCGACAGACATGCTGGTGTTTTTGTTTTGCGGAAAATGCTGGCTTTCAGAACTGTACAAAACGGAAATTTAAATGAGAACCCGTATAAAATGGAAATTTAAATAGAAGCAGCATAAAAAATAAAGTTTATGAAGAGTCCGGTGCGAAGTAAAGTTTAAGGTGCAGATATTTTGGTAAGACATCAGTTTTTTATAAAATTTTAGAAAGGGGCTAAAAATGTGTGTTATGGCGTTTTTGTATAAAATGGCGACAGATTCTCCGATTTTAGTAGCGTATAATCGGGAAGAGGATCCCGATCGTCTTGCGCAGGGTCCGCGGATTCAGTCGGGGCGTCCCCGTGTGATCTGCGGAATCGACAGAAAAGCGGGCGGAACGTGGTTCGGGATAAATCAGCATGGGATGTTTGCGTGTGCGATGAATCGTCCGAAACGCGAAGTTCCAGTAACCCCACGGTCACGAGGACTTTTATGTCGTGAATTATTAAATTCGCGTACTGCCAGAGAAGCTGCGCAGGTGGCGGAAAAAGAGTTACTTTCTGGGAATTATTATGGGGTAAATTATGTGTGTGGAGATGCGGATTACGCTGCGGTGATTTATGGCGGTTATGAAGTTTCTGTCGTGGAAATAAAACCCGGTCTGCATATGTTCACGAATGGAAAGATGGATGATTATAATGATGAGCGCCAGGAATTCGTTCGCCGTCAGCTGACACTTCAGATTTTGGAATCCTCGGTAACCTTTTTAGCGGTGGCCAGTAAAACATTTTCTAAAAAGTCAGATGAGTATGGGCGCAGGGGAATCGTCCGTACGCATGGAGAAATTCAGACGGTTTCCAGTCTGCTGCTTTCTCTTCCGTATAAAGGACATGGCGCGGTATTACAGTGTACGGCGGGGCCACCTTCGGAGATGAAATATGAAGATTCGTCCGCTCTGTTACGTCAGGTACTTTCGACAGACCGTGCCAGTCAGGCAAAAAAACCGGTGGATCCCAGTGTATGAGTTATTTTTTAATTGGAACGGATGAGGCAGGTTATGGACCTTTTATAGGACCGCTGGCCGTCAGTGCGACACTCTGGGAAGTGGACAGGAAGATTCCTTCGGAAAAAATTTATGAAGCACTTTCACCGGTAGTGGGAGTATCTGCGAAAGAAGCACTTATCGCAGTCACGGATTCCAAAAAGATTTATAAAACCTCATTATATAAATCGCTGTCAGGAATCGCGTCCATGGAAAAATCCGTGCTGGGAATGCTGGAATCTCTGAGAGGGAAACGTTTCTGTGAAGAGGGAGGAAAAAAAATATCTGCAGGCGAAATTTCTCGAGAAGGAAATGTGAATTCATGTGATTTACTCACTTTTCCTGTATGTCCTGCGGATGTTTTTTTTCAGTTTTCCGGAGAGGTCTGTGGCAGGGATGTTTGTGGGCAGCCGTGGGGAAAAATGGAATTTCCGTTCCCTCTGGCGAATTCACAGGCGGAGATTCTTTGTACGGCAGAGATTCTTCGTGAAAAAATGGAGCAGCAGAAGATTTATCTTCGGGAAGTGTGTTCTGATCTGATTTTACCTCAGCGATTTAATCGAGAAACAGAAAAAATGGGCTCAAAAGGTGTTTTTTTAATGGAGGTGACTCTTCGGCTGGCGGCCAGGCTTTATCGCCAGATAACGCAGCAGAGAAAGTCGTGGGATGTTCACATTTTTTGTGATAAAATCGGCGGCAGAAATTTTTATTTTTCGCCGTTAATGGAATTTTTTCCTGGCTCAAATTTTCAGATTATTCAGGAAAGTCGGGAAGTGAGTGAGTATCGTCATGATGAAGAGCGAGGAACGCTGCGCATCAGGTTTCAGGCGAAAGGTGAGTCGAATATCGCGGTGGCGTTATCTTCGCTTGTGAGTAAATACCAGCGAGAGCTGTTTATGTATGGTTTTAACAGATGGTGGGCAGAGAGAATTCCCGGTCTGCGTCCCACGGAAGGTTACCCGCAGGATGCGCGGCGATTTTTAGAAGAGGTCTGCTGTACGGCAGAAAAATTAGGAATTTCACGAGAAGTTTTTTGGCGAAACAGGTAATCACGAGATGTCGTGGAGGCGAAAGAGAACCGTATACTGGTGTGATGAAATCAGGAATGTTCTTTATGTCTGATATATTCTGATTTTATACCAGATGCACAATAAATTTCTGCGTCTCCGGCATTTTGTTTTGCTGAAAATGTCTGCTTTTAGAGCTGCGTAAAACGGAAATTTAAAGAAGAGCCAGATATTTCTGAAGATGCCTGTTTTCAGAGAAGTATGAAAACGGAAATTTAAAGGAAAGCCAGTATAAATTTAAGATAAATCTGTGTATAATTTGTATGTGAAATAATAAAATTTTATGTATTATGATATTTTAATTGTCGGTGGTGGTCATGCAGGAGTGGAGGCGGCGGTGGCTGCTGCGAAATCTGGCGCGCGGACGGTTTTACTGACGGCGAATCTGGATACGATCGCCGCGATGAGCTGTAATCCGGCAGTGGGTGGTGTGGCGAAAGGACAGATCGTCCGTGAAGTGGATGCCCTGGGCGGTTTAATGGGAGAAGTAATCGATCAGACTGGCATTCAGTTTCGGATGTTAAATCGCCGTAAAGGCCCGGCCATGCATGGTCCACGCGCGCAGGCGGATAAAAAGATGTATCAGCTGGTAATGAAAGAACGGCTGGAACAGCAAGAAAATCTTCTTTTGCGGCAAGAACTGGTCACGGAATTAATCGTGGAAGAATTTCGTGATGAAACCTCTGAAGCAGGGCATGAAAAACGTTTTCGTGTTTTAGGTGTAAAAACTCAGACCGGGGTTTCTTATCTGGCGAAAAAAGTAGTGCTGACCACAGGAACATTTTTGCGGGGTATTTTACATTATGGAAGCGCACAGTTTCCGGGAGGGCGCAGCGGAGAACCGGCAGCGATTCTTCTCAGTGAATCTCTTATGCGCTGTGGAATTCGTCTGGAACGTTTTAAGACAGGGACCCCTGCCAGACTTCATGCGGGCACGCTGGATTATACAAAATTTATTGAGCATCCGGGAGATGAGGAGCCGGTACCATTCTCATTTTTGAATGATCGTCTGAATGTGCAGCAGATCTCATGCTGGATGACGCATACGAATGAACGTGTCCATCAGATTATTCGTGAGAATTTACATTTTGCGCCGATGTATTCTGGGCAGATCGTGTCTACTGGCCCAAGATACTGTCCTTCGATCGAAACGAAAGTGGTGCGTTTTGCAGAAAAATCACAGCATCAAATTTTTCTGGAACCGGAAGGACGGCGAACAGCGGAGGTTTATGTAAATGGACTGTCCACCAGTTTACCCTGTGACATTCAGGAGAAAATAATTCATGCCATTTCCGGTCTGGAACATGCGGAAATCATGCGGTATGCATACGCGATCGAGTATGATTATGCCCCGTCAGAACAGCTTCAGATGTCTCTGGAAACAAAAGCTGTCGAAGGTCTTTATTTTGCAGGTCAGATTAATGGTACCACGGGTTATGAGGAAGCTGCGGGGCAGGGACTTTTGGCAGGACTAAATGCCGCGTTATCTTTGTCTGGGAAAGAGCCGCTGATTCTTCGCCGAGATCAGGCGTATCTGGGAGTGATGGTCGATGATCTGGTAACGCGCGGCGTGGATGAACCGTACCGAATGTTCACCAGTCGGGCAGAGCACCGGCTCAGGCTGCGTGGAGATAATGCGGATCGGCGCCTGACGGAAATTGGCAGAGAATATGGTCTGGTAAATGAAGAACGCTGGAAAAAATATACGGAAAAAATGACACGGATTCAGGAAGTGACTGAGATGATAAAAAATCATCGCGTGGAAGGGAAAACGCTGTGGGAACTTCTGGCGCGTCCGGAAATGTCTTGGGAAATGCTGGCATCATATGTTCCGGAACTGAAACTCTTTCCAGATACGGTGACGCAGCAGGTAACTTATGATGCGAAATATTCTGGTTATCTGGCGCGGCAGGATATGGAAGTGATTCGTCAGCAGCGGTTACAAAAATTACATATACCAGAAAATTTTGATTATTTTTCACTGAAACAGCTGCGCATGGAAGCGAAAGAACAGCTTTCGCGAATATGCCCCCGGACGATCGATCAGGCGTCACGTATACGCGGAATTACACCGGCAGATTTAGCTGTGCTGGTGCTGGAGATTAAGAAAGGAACGTCAGATTCCCTGGAAAGAACACAAGAAGAAATGTGAGATTTAAAATAGGTATCTCATTTCTTTTAATATCCGATGTACGATAAATTTTCGTTTTCTGTGGCTCTGAAAACAGAGGTATTTTTAGTGAAGCAAAAATGTCTGGGAAGTGAGAATTTATCGTGCATCGGGGATATGTCCTGAAGTTATGCCATTTTTTGAATGATCTGCTGTACTTCCTGTAACCATTCTTGCCTCTGCTGAGGGGTACTCATAATGACAGAAGCGAAATTTCGGCGGATAAAATCGGTTACTCCCACGGTGTCAAAAACGATATTTTTCCAAAGATTTTCCAGCGGATCACCTAAAACCTGAATTTCGACATCTGGTGGCGTGTTTCCCGTGGTAAAGACGACTGCTTTTCTTCCTGCTAATTTTTTGACGGGGCCCTCGGCGGTAAACGCATAACAAAATCCCTGGCGGATTACGCGGTCTATCCATCCTTTAAGAATCGCAGGCGGCATTCCCCACCAGTTCGGATGAACGATTACATAAAAATCCGCGTCCAGGACTTCTTGAATATCTTCCCGAATTTTACCGGATACTTCATCAGCGGAAAGGGATAATTCCTCGGCAGTAAGGACAGGATCAAATTTTTCTGCATATAAATCATGGAAGATTACGTCGTATCCCGCGGTCTGTAATGCCTGTTTTGCGGTTTCGGCCACTGCCCGACAAAAACTTTCTCCTGGATTCTGATGACCGAGAATAATTAACGCTTTCATGATGAAACTCCTTTTTATGTGTCCGATTTACTTAAATTTTATGATATGGAATTTTATACCCGATACACTATTAATTTCCGCCTTCCCGGCTTTTTTGCTTCGCTGAAAATGCCTGTTTTAAAATCGCAAAAAACTGAAATTTAAGGTGGAACCAGTATATACTGCGTGAAATGTCTGCTTTCGTGGCCGTGTGAAACGGAAATTGAAAGGAGAATCGGTATAAAATGTGAACATGTTCATCTTTATTATATCTGAAAGTCCTAAAAATAAGAGAGGGAATCTGATTTTTTCGTGTGATGATACAGTCTGTGAAAATAATTGTTCTGTACAAAAATGTTTTGTCTTCTGATCTGCATATCAGTAAGTGTCATGTTCAAAAAATCTTGAAATTTTGGGAATTCTTTTTTTTATTGCGTTTTATCTACTTGGTTTTCCTGCGTCCGTGTGTATAATAATTTAAGAGGATGGTGGAATGGGATTTTTTTGAGAGATTTTATTTTATACCCGATACACGATAAAGTTCCGCTTCTCTGGCATTTTTTTCGCTAAAAATGCCTGCCTTTAAGCCGTACAAAACGGAAATTGAAAGGGAAGTCAGTATATTATATTTGCACGGAATTTATTTCTTATGGGTTCCCCTTTCATTTTATTTCGTACAGTTCGGGAAGCAGGCATTTTTATACCTGATACACAATAAAATTCCGCTTTCCCGGCATTTTTTGTTTTGCGGAAAATACCTGCTTTTAGAGCTGTACAAAACGGAAATTTAAAGTGGAACCTGTATAGCAAAAATAAAATGAAGGTAAGCGAAAATGTATCGTGTGCCGAGTATAAAAAATGGAGGAGGAAAATTTTCCCCTGAGTCCGAGGAAGGTAATTATAAATGGTAAATATCGTGGGCGCGGCTTTCGCACAAACTATAACTCCGTTTTATACGAAACTTCCTCAGCTTATTTTTTGGTTCTTACTTTTGCCGTTTATAATTATTATATTTTATTATGTTACAAAAATAATTTTTAGAATGGCTCGAAAAGAAGAATCTCAGAGCGTAACCCAGGCCATGTTTACAGAAATTAAAAATGCGTATCTTCGTGGTGAAATTACAGATGAAGAATATGCCCGAATTCGCTCACGCCTTATTTCCTCTTTTCGGTCAGAAGTTTTAGATGAAATTCTAGAGAAAGAAGAATCGTCAAAACTTGATAAATCTTCTTAAGGAGATTATTTTATTTCCGTGATGCACTGAATGTGATTTTTTTGGTTTTCCTGTCCGCCGACAGGCAGGCCGATATTTTTTTGCTGAAAATGCCTGGCTTTCAGAGCCGTACAAAACGGAAATTTAAAGGAGCGCCAGTATAAATTTTACTGGAGCAAGAATAAAGAACAGTCGATAATTGAATGGTATTTTCTGTATATTTTGTATAATCAGATATTTTGTACCTAATATACTGCGAAATATTTAGGCATTTTTTTTGATAAAAATTGTCCTGATTTTGTGGTTATATAAAATAGTAAAAACAGTTAAAATTTGATATTTTTCGGTAAAATTAAAAGAGGCTTCCATGACGTCCGGCAATAATTTTAATGACGAAAATCGCAAAACCCCTTTAAAAAAGCAGGCGTTTTGTTCGTTTTGTCGTAAAAGTCATCGTGTGGTGGGACCTCTGGTGGAAGGACCTGGAAATATATACATATGTGGAGAGTGTATTGAGTTAAGTCGTTCCATTTTGGAACAGGAGCGCAGCCGAAGAAGTTTAGCCCAGCCGACTGCTCGACTGGAAAGGTTTACCCCACGGCAGCTGGTTTCGAAACTGGATGAATATATTATTGGACAGGAATATACAAAAAAAGTTTTATCCGTGGCCGTATATAATCATTATAAAAGGCTGGAATATAGTCGTCAGGGTATTCGAGAGTCGGGCGTAGAGCTGGGAAAATCGAACGTTTTACTGATCGGGCCGACAGGCTCTGGAAAAACGCTTTTGGCGCAGACGCTGGCAAAAATTTTAAATGTTCCTTTCGCGATCGGTGACGCGACCACGCTGACGGAAGCAGGTTATGTTGGCGAAGATGTGGAAAATTTACTGCTGAAACTTCTTTGTGCTGCAGATTTTGATGTGGAATCTGCACAAAGAGGAATTTTGTACGTGGATGAAATCGATAAAATCGGCCGAACTACTCATAATGTTTCGATTACACGTGATGTTTCTGGAGAAGGAGTGCAGCAGGCTTTATTAAAAATGCTGGAGGGAACCATCGCGAATGTTCCTCCGAACGGTGGGCGTAAGCATCCTGAACAGCAGTTTATTCAGATAGACACGAGTAATATTCTGTTTATTTGTGGTGGTACCTTTACGGGTTTATCAGAAATTGTTGAACGCCGTCTAGGAAAACGTGCCTTGGGTTTTGGGCAGATCGCGCGTAATGAAGCTGCATTTCGTGCGTCTAAAGATACGGAAATGCCCTGTATTACCAGTGAAGACATTATAGAATTTGGCCTTATTCCGGAATTCGTCGGACGTTTACCCGTAATCACCACACTTTCTGAACTGGGGACAGAAGATCTTGTACGTGTATTAAAAGAGCCGAAAAATTCATTAGTGAAACAGTATTCTCATCTCTTTATGATGGATAATGCAGAGCTGATTTTCACGAATGAAGCCCTGCAGTTAATCGCTCAGCTGGCTCAGGAAAAACATACTGGCGCGCGTGGCCTGCGCGCAATTATGGAAGAAATTATGCTCGATATTCAGTATGAAATGCCGGATCAGCCCACAGGGATGCGATATATTATAGATGAAGATGTGGTTCGTGGTGTGAGAAAGCTTTTTCCGATCAGTGAGGTTCAGACGAAACGGGCATAAACTAAAAATTTGAATATACGTAATTTTTTCTTTTGGGTTTTTGCCTGGAACCTCTAAAATCACTCATGAAATGGGTGATTTTCCATATATTTTTCTTTTTTATAAGACGTTAATTTCGTGTATTTATCTGTTGGGTTCAGTATTTATAAAAAAAAGGAGCCGAAGCTCCTTCTTAAAATTTCTGCAGTTTATAAAATTTTGCTTTTTAGTTTCCGATATGTCATATATTTTCTGAATGTTTCTTTTGCCATATCCGAAAAATACAAAAATGAAAATCTAGAATAAAATCAGTGAAAATTTAAAGCCGATAATTTTTTAGGAATCCACATTATCGGATAATGCTGAGAGTTATCATCCAGGTGACGGGATATACCAAGTCACCTGATTCTTCTAACATTAATTATTTTTCTGTGAAGGAGGAGCCCGCACCGGGAATAATCCATACTCGCAGCTCTGCTTCAATTTCCGGAGATAACTGAATTTTTACCAGATACATACCATGCTCACGCATAGGCCCGGCCAATTTAATGTGATGCTCTTCCAGTGTAATGTCCATCTTTTTCAGCGCATTTAGGATTTCAGTCGTTCCCACAGAACCATAAAGATGTCCCTGTTCATTAACATTCGCTTCGATGGAAATACTAATATTTTTCAGCTGGTCTGCCAGCGTTCGCAGTGAATCCATTCGTGATTTTTGAATTTCCAGCAATTTTTCCTTGTGTTTTTCCACCATTCGCTTATGATGCTCGGTGGCAATTGTCGCAAAACCCTGTGGAATGAGATAATTATTAGCGTAACCAGGACGAACTTCGACGATATCTCCCTGTTTCCCTAAATGTTCCACACGCTGGATTAATAATAATTGGACACCACCGTTAGGCCCTTTAGGCAGGTAATTCCGTTTAAATGGATTACGTTTTTGCTTCCGCATTTTTTTTGTATTAGGCACAATATTTCTCCTTTCTGGAACTTTTGAAATAAAACCGACGCACATTTCCCATAAGGTTTTTTTTTAGCGCAAAATTCCATATTTAGCTGTATGGCGAATCATACAAAAAATGGAAAACCGATTATACCTGACCATAATGTTCTATTTTTACTTAAACCGTCCTCTTTTCCAAAAAGACGGAAATGATATAAAATATAAAAAAAACAGAACATTTAAAGTCAGGGAAAAAACGTTTTTTACAGGAAACAGATGTCCTTTCCTTTATTAATTTCATATTTTTATGAAATTACGAGGAAAGTTAGATACGCGTTTCGAAAATTTAACGGACTCACCGTTCCGGGAAATTTAATTCCGCGATCAACTTTTTTGCCAACAATTTCAGAGCACCAAAAAGGACTCATTATGTCGACGTTTTGAGGGGAATTTTTAAATAACATTTTTTAATCAAAAAATATGATCTTTCCCCAAAAAATAAATATATATGAGCAGCAGTCATACATATAATATATTCTTCATTTTTATTTATGAAATTCGATCCATAAATTTTAAGAAACAAGATGTTACAAAAAATTAAAATGGAATATCGTCCACATCACCATTCGGTGCACCTGGACCTTTCGGAGGAGTATATTCACCATAACCACCGCCATATGCTTCGGATTCATCACGGAAAGGACGGCCGCCACCTCCTGAATTTTTGGAACCGAGCATCTGCATTCGCTCTGCGACGACACGCAATTTAGAACGTTTCGCACCTTCCTGTTCCCACGTATCCAGTTTCAAACGTCCCTCAATCATAATCGAAGAACCTTTCGTAAGGTACTGACCACATGTTTCTGCGGTTTTTCCCCACAAGGTAACGTCTACAAAAGTCGTTTCCTCGACCCAGTCACCGTCTGTGCCTCGGCGACGATCATTTATCGCCATTCCGATTTCACACACTGCCGTGCCGGAGGGCGTATATCGTACTTCCGGATCCCGAGTCATATTTCCTAATAAAATAACACGATTATAACTCGCCATGATTTTCCTTTCAGCATTTTTACATTATTCAGAATGACGCTCTATTCAGAATGACGCTTTCCCAGTTTAACTCACAAAACTTAATTCTTATTTTCTGAACCAAAACAGACCGTTTTTTGGAACATGACAAAAAAGAATTTATTGAACAGGAATTTTGGTGAATATTTTGATATAAAAACAAAAAATGATCCACATAAAAGGATAATATTTTCTGTTCATATTCAAAAATATAATTATGAAATGATAAAGCATGACGAAATCATAAGATTTTAAAAAATTTAATCCTCTGAAGGCTAAAAATTTTTAAAATCTGAGGAGAAAGAAAATTATTCTTCATCCAGTACGGCTTCTTCCAGATACTCTTCAATTTCTTCGATTTCCACTGCGGGTGATTCTTCACTCTGTGGAACCGCAGGGCCTGCCAAAGCATGTTCCACTAACATATCCACAAGACGCGGATCCTTTTTCGTAAATAAATTACGAATATTCGCATCAAAAAGAGAAAACTGTCGGTGAAGTTCCGCTAAGTTTTGACTGTCCAGACGGAAAAACGTCAGCCAGTACACCCCTTTTCGGTGTCCATTAATTGGATACGCCAAACGGCGTTCTTCCCAAAAACGGCTAACGAGAATTTCGCCGCCAGCATCCTGGATAAATTTCGAAATTTGGTTGGATATTCCCTCCGGATCTCGACTGAAGCGGCTGGAATCCAAAATAAATAATCCTTCGTAGACGTTCAGAGCCAAAGTATTACTCCTGCAAAAAAATGATTTTAGGGACAAATAATTTTATACGTTTTATTTTATTTTTAGTGCCGATTTCACTAAAATTATGTTTTGGGGAATGTATAAATTTTAGAGAAAAGCTGTATCTATTAAACGAAGTAAAAAACTGTTTTTGATTATTCGATAAATTTTACATTTTATGAAACTTAAAATTCATGTCACTGAAGGCATATGAAACGAAATTCTAAAATGGAAAATGTTTTATACATCTTAAAGTCTAATATTTATGTATAAAATTTAAAAATCGGGAACGATATGCGAAAAATGTCCAAGTTTTCCTTTAAATTCCGCGCAGTTCTGAATATTAGACATTTTCACTGAATTTAAATATTCTTAAATATGAAAATATATAGTATATCGAATATATATTCAAAAAACCTATTCTGGAAAATGAATTATTAATTTTAAATCTAATAATTCATGAACAAATGAAGTTTCATGGTGAATATTTTATGGATTATACCGGTCCATACACCGTTCGATTCCTGCCGTCACCCAAGTTTCCACTGCATCAGCCGCTGTCATAATCGCCACATCCATCAGCAGACGATCTTTGGAAGAAAATTTACTTAGAACGAAATCGGCCAGATCCCATCCTGCAGGTGGTGCTCCTACTCCCACACGTAACCGTGGAATGTCATCTCCTCCCATCTGACGAATTATATCCGCCAAACCTTTTTGACCTCCGGCAGAACCGCCAGGACGCACACGAATTTTACCCACCGGGAGATTTACATCATCACATAATATAAGTAAATCTGATTTTAAAATCTTATAAAAATCAAAACACGGGCGTACACTTCGGCCGCTTAAATTCATATAAGTAATCGGACTAAGGAAAATAACCTTATGACCAGTGATATTCCCTTCTAAAATTTCTCCCTGAAATTTTGCTTTTACTCGCCCTGAAGCATGGCGCCGCGCAAGTTCCGATAAAATTTCATATCCTACATTATGCCGAGTACCGTTATATTTTGCTCCAGGGTTTCCCAGTCCGACGATTAATTTCATGGTTTTACTCTGTAAATCCGTCAGAATATCACGACCAAGTTTTTTATGGGATAAAACTTTATCCACACCTTTTTTGTTCGGGATATTCTGCGTATAAAATTCAGCAAAAACAGCCGCACTTTCAGTTTCATGTACAGGTAATTCGCTTAATGTTTCTAGATTTTCTTCTGAAAAAATCTGATCGACCATCTGCGTCTGACTGGGAGAATCCGGACGAAATTTCTTGCGGAAAAATCCTTTTAATCTTCCGAGGAACATGCAGACCTGCTTTCATCTCAAAATGTATTTTGCCATCCAGCAAAACATTCTTCTGTGCAAAAAATGAAGTTTTTTGAAACAGGTACATGACACTTTACCATGGAAATTTATGAGTGCATGAAAATTATACCCGATATAATATTTATATATCGTTTATATATCGAAAAGTCAGGAAAGAGCCTATTACTCTCCATCTTCTTCCGACTTCTTTTTGGATATAACCTCAGGCTCACCCTCTGCTGACACGGTTCCTTCCTCAGCTACTTCTCCACGTTTAGCGACACAATGTACCACCTGTGTGTTTTCGGGAAGTAAAATCGTCGTACCTTCTGGTAATTCGATATCCGTGACAGTAAGATGTCCGCCAATTTCCAAATCACCGATTTTAATCTCTAAAGAATCCGGAATATTTGTCGCAGAACACTCGAGCTCAATTTCGTGAATCAGCTGCTCGACCACGCCTCCCTGTTTAACACCGGCAGCTTCTCCACGCAGAATTAACGGAAGCGTTACGTGAATTTTCTCAAAAGCATCTACTCTCGCTAAATCCACGTGAAGTATCTGTTTTCCCCAGACATCCCACTGAACCTCTTTTAACAGCGCTCGGTCTGAACTGTCGCCAGATAACTGGACGATATGTCCGCCATGCCCTAATATCATTTTTAGTTGCTCTTCAGAGACGCTGAGACTCTGGGCTTCTTTCTGGTGACCGTATAACGTTACGGGAATTAAACCAGTTTCTCGCATCCGACGATTTCTTCGTTTCCCGAATTCTTCACGAATTTTGACTTCCAACACTTCCAATTTTGCCATGGACGTCCTCTTACTTTTAACTGCTTCAAAAATTTCTATATAAAATATTATGTTATCTTATGTGGAATGAATACTTATCTTTTTTGCTTATATTACCTGGAATTTTATCTGTTTTAAACAAATTTTCTGTTAAAATAAAATTTTTTTCCTTCAAAGAAGAATTCTCTGATTTATTATGCAAAATATACTCGGTATTTTCTACTCAGAATACAAAATTTAATTAAAATAAGTAAAATATCATCATTATTTTAATTGGATAAATTTATTTGTTCTTTATGATGAACAAAATAACCTTTCGTGTTACAGAGCAGTAAGCGCAAAAACAGTCTCCGGTATGAGTGTTTAGATACACCCTCCATTACATACCAAGTTATAAACAGGTATGGAAAATTATATTATGGTAAAATTTTTAATTTTGGCAAGACCCCCCATCTGAAATTCACAGAAAGAATTTTGAAAATCTGCCAACAATTATAAATTTTTATCACTTAACATCAAAAATTGGGTGTGATTTAAACAGACAGCTGATGGATTCATTAAAATGGATCCGCCGAATCGCTTCTCCCAGCAGAGGTGCGATACTCAGTACCCGTGCATTTCGAGGTTTTCGTTCGTCAATTAAAGGAATCGAATCGGTAATTACGATTTCTTCTACAGGTGTTGCGTTCAGTTTTTCCACCGCATTTCCACAAAATACGCCGTGAGAAGCAGCGATATAAACTTTTGCTGCACCTGCATTCTTAACCATGTTCGCAGCTCCGCATATGGATCCGGCGGTACTAATCATGTCATCAAAAAGAATGGCCACACGATCTTTAACAGAGGCCCCAATTAAATTCGCCTGTTTTGTGTCCTCTGCGCTGGATCGGCGTTTATCCACGATCGCCAGATCTGACCCTAAATAATCCTGATGTTTTAATGCACGTTTAATGCTCCCTTCATCTGGACTTACCACGACAAGATCATGTGGTGAATAATTTAGTGACTTAAAATATGCGTTTAGTACAGGTGCAGCATATAAATGATCGACTGGAATATCAAAAAATCCCTGAATCTGCTCCGCGTGAAGATCCATCGTTAATATGCGGTCTACTCCTGCACGTGTAAGTAAATTCGCAGCTAATTTCGACGTAATCGGCACACGCCCTTCATCTTTCCTGTCTTGCCGTGCATACCCAAAATATGGAATGACTACTGTAATTCGTTTCGCACTGGCGCGGCGAAAACAATCAATTAAAATCAGTAATTCCATTAAATTTTCATTTACAGGTAAACACGTGGGCTGAATAAGAAATACATCTCTGCCGCGGACATCTTCATCAACTTTACAAAAAATTTCACTGTCTGGGAAATTAATAATCGATAATTTTCCCAGAGGCTGACCCAGGTATTCACAGACTCTTTTTGCCAGGGGGATATTTGCGCGGCCACTAAATATTTTCATGAAAGGAAACCCTCTTCTAAAATGAAGAATTTTTAAAACAAAAATGAATAATACAGATTTAACAAATTTTACTTAAGTTCCTGCTACTTTCGGTCACAAAAGTTCGGGCAGTCTCCACCGTTCGGACTGCCTAACTGACTGAGGGCACAAAATTTACAGGCGTTCTCTTAAAAACATTAGACATTTTTATTATAACACCAGAAAAAAAAATAAAAAGGAAGTAGTATGAAAAAAAAGATATTCATAAAAATGGATTTCCATTTATTTTTTCGTTTATCATAATTCTGTAAAAAAACACAAAAAATAAGAAAAGTTTTAAGAAATGAAGGAATATTAATAAAATAGAATAATTTTTGTTCGTATAAAACCGGGTTTTTAATATATACGAAATTTAAAATGTGCGATAATACTTTTTGAGATTTTCACATAAGGTGAAACTAAAAATTTTTTGAATGTATAAAAAAAGCGGCCAAAAAGACCGCCGAAAGGTGTTTATGATATATTATCATAATTCATTTAAATCTTTTTGACGATAATTGAGACGTTTTGGCCGCCGAAACCAAAACTGTTCGTCATGGCATATTTAATATCAGGAACTTCACGCGCTATATTTGGAACATAATCCAGATCGCACAGAGGATCCTTCTCTTCTTGATTAATTGTCGGCGGAACCATACTGTCGCGCATCGCGTACAGACAGTAAGTCATTTCACTTGCGCCTGCCGCCGCGATCATGTGTCCGATCATACTTTTTGTACTGGAAGTCGGGATTTTGTAAGCATAATCACCGAAAACTTTTTTTATGGCCAGTGTTTCTACTTTATCATTTACTGTGGTGCTAGTACCGTGTGCATTAATGTAACGGATGTCAGTTAACGCACAGTCTGCGTCTTTTAGCGCCATTTCGATACAAGAAATAGCACCACGTCCGTCTGGGTGGGTATCTGTAATGCGAAAAGCATCTGCAGAAGAACCATAACCTGCGATTTCTCCATAAATTTTCGCACCACGCTTTTTTGCACGTTCATATTCTTCCAGAATAACAATAACCGCTCCCTCTCCTAAAACGAAACCATCTCGTTTTGCGTCGAAAGGCCGGCTGGCACCACGCGGATTTTCGTTATTCGTACTTAATGCAGTTAAAAGATTAAATCCCATAACTCCCATGGGGTGAATCATGCTGTGCGCGCCGCCGGAGATCATGATGTCACATTCTCCGTTACGGATCATTTCTGTCGCTTCGCCCACGGCCTGAACGCTGGCGGCACATGCGGTTAAACAATTTACATTCGGCCCCTGCGCATTAAACATGGCGGCCAGATGTGCTGCAGGCATATTCGGTTCTTGTTCGAATTCACTTTCTGCGTCAAAATCTTTCAGTCCTTCTTCGATATATTTAACCAGTGAAAATTCCTCTCCATCTTCACATCCGGATGCCATCATTCTGGCAAAACGCGGAAAAAACTGCTGTCCCTCTCCGCTGCCGGTATAAACTCCAAAACGTAATGGATCAAAAGGAGAATCAAGAATACCGGAATCTTCGACTGCTTTTTTTCCGGCGCCGATCGCAAATTGAGTGTGCAGACCCTGGTTTTCCCAGCGTTTTACATCTTCTCCGACTTCAGAAACATCCCAATTTTTAACCTCTGCAGCAATTTTCGTAGGGAAACTGGATGCATCAAAACGAGTAATATGATCTACTGCCGATTCCCCAGCCAGCAGACGCTTCCACACCACCTCCATATCAGAGCCTAAAGGGGTGACACCGCCAATTCCCGTTACTACTACACGCCGTCTCATGACGCTTCCTCCACAAAATTTTATTCGCTTTTAAAAACTCTAAATAAAAGGATACCACATTTTATATCCGATACACTAATAAATTCCTACTTCCTCTGTACGTCGACTGGCCGGCCAGCATTTTTGCTATGCAAAAGATGCCGAATTTTAGAGCTGTACAAAAAGGAAATTTGAACTAAAACTTGGTATAAAATTTTTTGTTTTGAAAAATATACAAAATATCTGATTTTGTGTATCTTTAATATTTTACGCTGTTTACTAAAACTTTTCAAAAATATATCTTCTAAAAATTTTAAAATCTAAATCTGTTACCTGTCACGAATACAGAAGTGTTTATTCTCGGATGGACTGACAAATTTTTTATAAATGTGCAATTTTTGTTGCGCCAGTATAAAATTTTAAAATAGGAATGAACCGGATTATAAATGAGAAATTTTATATATAATTTGTGTTAAATTCAAAAAACTTTTTAAATAACTAAAAATGCGTGGCATTTTTCAGACATTCTGGTTCTTCGATCGGATTCCCTTCTTCATCCGTTCCGATGGAATAAGCGTCAAAATTATGAAGCAGGTGCCGATAATCACTTAATTTATAAAATTCTCGTTCGGTGTATTCTCCCGTCACATATGCAAACATCATCTGGAATTCTGCATGTAATTTACCGTTCGCATGACTTGTGGCTGAAATCTGTGCGCCCTGACTATTATAAAAATCCACATTCACATGGTAAATTAACGTATCTCCAGGACGAACATCAAAATGAAAAATCGCTTTATTTAATTTAGCTAAAACGACTTTTTCGCGAAACTCACGGTATTCGCAGATTAATAGGCCGCCAGCTTGTGCCACTCCCTCTACAATTAGTGGTGCAGGCATGATCGGATAATATAAAAAATGATCGTGAAGATGTTCCTCAGATAAAGTGATGTTTTTAATGGCAGTCGCACACTTCCCGCGTACAAATTTTGTATATCTGTCGATCCAGTACCAGCGCATATCTTTCCTTGATTCTTGATTACTGTGTGATTATCGTGCCCGATGCACCATAAAATTTCGTTAATCTGTCAGCAGGTCAGCATAATAAAATGTCTGTTTCCAAAATACAAAAAACGAAAATTTAAAATAAAATTCAAATATATTTCAAAATAACGGCCAGAACGCATTTATAACTTTTCTCAAAATCCAAAACTTATTTTAAAAATTATTGTACATTACCATGGTAAGCTATAAATTTACATTTCCTCTCTGTTCTTTATTTCACAAAATTAGTGACAGGAGGATAAAATAATGGAAATTTAAAACGAAACAGGTGCACAGAAAATAATGCCGACGTACATGTTTCTATTTTAAAAATAAGTTTTTTCTTTTAGATTTCAAAATATAAAATTATCCTCTTTACTTATGTTTAATATTCGACATACTTTATAAAATTTAAATTCTTTTCAGCATTCTTGATACTTAAATGGTTTACAAAACTAAAATTTAAGTCAGTGCTGGTGTATTTTGAAATTTTTTACAGTAATGACGGATAAAAACGCAAATAAATTCAGGTAATATATTTTCAGAAAATCTTATATGGAAAAATTTTCGTGTCTTATTCAGACAAATTTTCTTATCTGTCAGATATTTTATAAAATCTAAATTTGTGCGAAGATTATTTATAATAAAATCTATTTTTGACGAAATATATACCTGGTTCCACTTTAAATTTCCGTTTTTTGTGGCACTAAAAGCAGGCATTTTCAGCGAAGCAAAATGCCGGGGAAACGGAATTTTATAATGTATCTGGTATAATAATGCCTGCATCTGATTTTCAGATGCAGGAAAAAATTATTTTATTTATTTAATTTCGTCTGCACAAAACGGCACATATCGGCCACGGTTATTCGGCTGGCGTACTCCTGGACGACTGGATTTTTTTCAAATTCTGTCAGATCGATGAATGGAAGCCGTTCTTTCAGGAGGGCGAGACCTTCCGCATTCACTCGGCTGTTTTCGACATAAGGAGAATTATTGCTCAGAATATCTTCCGGGAACAGTTCGCCGCGTTCTACTTTTATATCGAACGCTTTTTCAAGCTGAAATACGATATCCAAAAAGTCGATCGATTCTGCGCCCAAGTCACCCACTAACGTGGCTTCCTGGGTAACTTCATCGTCATCCGCACCTAAAGCTTCCATAAGAATCGCCTTAACTTTTTCAAAAATTACCGGATCCATTTCCATCATTTAATCTCCAAATTTATTATACTTGACCATGAACAAGATAAAAAGAATACTGTTTTTTGTTTAAAATCTTCTATTTTTGAAATAAAACTTAACAGCAGTTATTAAATTGTTCGTACAAAATTAAAGTGTTTTCTATACTCGTTTTACTTCTAAAATGTCTGTTTCATGAGGCGCTGCTGCATACATTTTTTAGTAATTTTATTTTGATTCTATTTAAATTTCCATTTTAATCGTAACGAAAAAGCGGTATTTTCCCGTCTGTGTGCACAGGGAAAATACTGGATGTACCTAAAATAGCGTGTATCAGATACAAAACTGATACAACTTAATTTTCTTTATCGAAAAAAAACAGATAAAAATAAAGTAATAATCAGCAATTTTTCAAAAATGTTTTATGTATATTATTCTATAGTGGTTTTTGAGAAAAAACGTGTGACGATTTTACTTAAACCTCCCATTTTGTGTTACGGCAAAAAAATTTTTATATTTCATAAATGCATAAAAAAAGGAAATTTAAGTGCATCGGATATAAAATATAAGGAAACTGTATAAAAAATTGGAGAATCTTACTGGGTTAACAGACTATAAATTTTCTTCATTTCTTCTGTAAGTTCCTTATCTTTCCATGCTTTCACAGGATCTTCATCAGCGATATTCATACTTTTCATTATTAGTTTCGCAGATAGTGCGAGCTTCTCTCCTACATAACCCTCTGCTTTAACTTTTGTTAAATTTTCACTGTGATCAATCAAAGAAACATAAATAGTTAAAGTTTCTCCAGGAGTTACAAAATGAATATATTTAACATTTTTTGCTTCTTTTAGTGTGATCACGCTATTTTTAAAATTATCAGTAATACGGATGAGCCATGCAGCACTCTGAGTCATCGCTTCCAGCATAAGAACGCCAGGAAGTACTGCGAAACCAGGAAAATGATCAGCCAGATACTCTTCGGCGATCGACAAACTTTTTGTGGTGGTAATGGAATCCCCAGGAATAATTTCTTTTATTTTATCGATTAAAATAAAGCGCATAATATAAACCTTATGATAACTTACTGATTTTTTAGTTTTATTTTGACAATTATATTCTTATATTTTATATGCTTTAACCTAAATGTTCTATGTTTTTTATTTCTTATAAGGTTTTCCAGCAGATATTTTATGTACTGCGACTATTTTACGTATTTTACAAATTATATATTCCCCCACAAAAGTAAATCCTGTATGATATAATCGTTAAAGTTACATTTTTGAAAAGAAGGAATAAAAATAAATTTATTTTAACATAATAATGATTATATCCGATATTCCATTTTTTACAAGGAACTTTAACAGGAATTTTAATATAAATTTACTGTTTCCGAGACGAACTATTATGAAATTAAAGAAAAAATTCTTTTTTGTTCAGTCGGATCTCTGTGATTCTGGTGTATATTTTGACGGGTGTTATATCTCGTTTTATGGTAAGTCGGAGAAATGAATTTAAGTAATGAAATTAATAATAAAATTTATGAAATATATTTAGCGGCTCTCTGCATTAAATCCATATGATTAAATGGAAATTATACATCTCCGATGCATTATAACATTCCGTTTTTCGGCATTTTTGCTTTCCAGCCAGAGCGGGCTGGGTTAAAATGCCTGTTTCAGAGCCGCACAAAACGGAAATTTAAATGAGAATCAGTATAAAAATACGATTACTCTTGAATCTCATCCTCTGGAGAGGCTTTCGGTGCGCCTGCAGGACTGCGCCCCTTCTTTTCTAAAACTGTAAACTCATTTTTTGACACGGAACGCCGAGTTCCATCTTCTGTCTCGACCAAAACTTTTTTTTGTAAAATTTCTTGTCCAATAATTTTCCCCAGGGCACCATCTTCACAGCGTACATAAACACCGATCGGAGGTAAATCTTTAAGAATTTCTTCATAAACTGGATATTCGTAACGCAGGCAGCATTTTAAACGTCCGCACCGTCCGGAAATTTTAGACGGATCCAGCGTGGCTTTTTGAACTTTTGCCATTTTCATGGAAACGGGTGGCATGACCGTCAGATATGTGTTACAGCAGCATTCTTTACCACAATCACCGAAATCTGCTAATAATTTTGCTTCATCCCGCACCCCAATCTGCCGCATTTCTATTCGTATCTGAAATTCGCCCGCTAAAATTTTTACCAGTTCTCGGAAGTCTATTCTTCCGTCTGCTAAATAATAAACGATAATCCGTTCTCCGCCGAAAAGATGTTCGACATCCACTAAATACATGGGTAATTTCTGTTCCGCGATACAGCGCAGGCATATCTGAAACTCTTCGGCCTCATGCTGATGAATTCTGGAATATTCGTTCGCGTCATCATGCGTCATACGGCGCATTAAAATGCCATGCGGAATGTCTTGCGGTAAAAAAGACTGAATTTTTTCAGTAACTTCAGAAAGTACTTCACCGATTTCCAGGCCGCGGTCTGTCCGTAAAATAACATACTCTCCCCGCATGATTTTATCGGTGTGGTTCCACGCAAATATACCCTGGAACCTCATGGTTCCGTAACGTACTAAATATTCAGTCATAAAGAGGTGAATGTTAAAAAAATTATTTTGTCAAAAAAGGATATTTCAAAAAGAAAAATTTTAATGGAACAGTTTTCTTTTTGAAAGAATTATATAAAATGTCGGAGTACTAAATAATTAGTGTATGTAAAACGCACTGCGGATAAAATTATCTCTGTGTAAAACGTAACATATTTAATCGGATGCGTTTATTCGCTTCGGCAGTTTTCATGGCCTGACGTTTATCGTGTTTTTGTTTTCCCTGGCAGATGCCCATTAAAACTTTTGCCAGACCTTTATGAAAATACATGCGCAGTGGAATTAAAGTTAAACCTTTTTCGGCGGCACGGCCTGCAAATTTTCGGATTTCACGCCGGTGTAATAATAATTTACGCGGACGTTTCGGCTGGTGATTAAGCCGATTCGCCTCCAGATATTCCTGAATATCTGCTCCGATGAGCCATAATTCACCGTCTCGAACTTTTCCATAAGCTTCATTAAGTGAACAGCGTCCCTCGCGCAGGCTTTTTACTTCGCTTCCGACAAGAATGATGCCGCACTCTAATGTTTCCATGATTTCATAATCATGGCGTGCTTTCCTGTTTTCACAGATAATTTTCTGTTCAGGATGCTCACTTTTTTTCTTTTTTGAGGTTTTTGATTTAGCCGTATGACGTTCCTTATGTTAAATTTACAGGTTTATGCCAGAGACATTAATTTCCCGTTTTCTCGGCATTTTGTTTTCCTGCTGCTGGCAGACGGGAAAAATAGCCTGCGTTCATGGCCGCGTAAAACAAAAATTTAAAATGGGATAAATTTTTTCTGTTTTTTTTGAATATGGCGGAAGGCAGGATAATAAAAAATGAAAAATACTGGTTCTCCCTTAAATTTCCGTTTAGTGCGGCTCGGGAAGCAGCATTTTCTGTGAAGCAAAAATGCCGGGGAAATGTAAATTTATAATATATCGCGTATAAAAGTTCTTAAATTTTACCAAAAAATTAAAAATTTGCAATAATAGATTAAAAAATAAGCGAAATAAAGTCATGGTATGAAAAATTTTTAGGTTTTTCTTCCCGCATATGCTGGTTCTCCTTTAAATTTCCATTTTTTGTGGCTCTAAAAAAGGCATTTTTGTTTCGCGAAAATATCTGTTTTTATGACTGTATGAAAACGAAAATCAAAAATGGAACCAGATAATTTTTTTATATGTGCTGAGTATATACCTGGTTCCACTTTAAATTTCCGTTCTGTGTAATTCAGAAGGCGGGCATTTTCTGTGAAGCAAAATGTCGGGGGAAGCGAAATTTTATAGTGTATCGCATATAAAATAAAAAATGGGGATGGATGTCTTGACAAAATAAAAATTTTACATATCATTTAAATATCCTTAAAGAGTAATGAAAATTAAATTACCTGATGATAAAGATTAATATTTCGCACGGGATTTTGTACGGAGAAACGTATTTATATCCGATGTACGATAAATTTACATTTCACTGGTATTTTTGTTTCGCTGAAAATGTCTGCTTTCTGAGTTATACAGAACGGAAATTTAAGTAGTGCCAGTGTATGACCGTATGGTGTGAAATTTACTGTAGTGCCAATTTATTTTGTGAATTTTAAAATGAATACATCTGCCCTTTTCAGTCGCCGGTTTTTTCTGACGAAACCGAATTATGCGCTGTACTTTAGTCTTTTAGGGCGTTTCTATTACTCGGTGTGAGTTTTTTTCTCTCTTTCCTGGTGTTTTGTCTTGGCAGAAAATACTCGTTTTCGTGGCTAAAAAATCTGAAATGAATATTAGACCTGTGTATATAAACCTGTCTTTTCTTGCTGTCTGAGAGATGAAGAGGTGCCAGTTTTTGTTTTGTGGGAAATTTAACGTTTTTATGTTTTAGTGTCTGCGGTTATAATATTATTAAGGTCTGGGAAGTTATATATCTGGTTCCACTTTAAATTTCTGTTTTGTGCGGCTCTGAAAGCAGGCATTTTCCGTGAAGCAGAAATGCCGGTGAAGCGGAATTTTGCGGAATTTTATAGTGTATCAGATATAAATATTTACTGGGTGGTATTCCCGGTGCAGTATAAATTTTCGTTTTTCCAGTTTTTCGAAAGACAGGTATTTTTGTTTTGGTGAAAATATTCGGCCTTTTAGTGCATAAAATGGAAAATCAAAAAAGGAAATCTGTAGAAATAAAAAATATGCAAATTTTTTTATTTTTGAAGAAAGGATGAAAAATGAACCAATTATTTTCGCTGGTGGATCATCCGCAAAGAACGGTGATAGAAGTTCAGAATTTGCGAATCGGGGAAGATTTTATCGTTATCGCTGGGCCATGTAGTGTCGAAACGTGGGAACAGTTATATGAAACGGCGGTGGCGGTACATCAGGCGGGGGCGAATATTCTTCGTGGAGGGGTGTTTAAGCCCCGTACCAGTCCATATGATTTTCAGGGACTGGGAATGAGAGGGCTAAATCTTTTACGAAAAGTCGCTGCGGAGGTGTCCATGCCGATTATTACAGAGGTAATTGATCCGCGAGATGTGCCGTGGGTGGCGGAATTCGCGGATATATTACAGATCGGAACGCGGAATATGCAGAATTTTTCATTACTGAAAGAGGCTGGTCGGTCTCAGCGTCCGATTTTACTGAAACGCGGGATGCATTCTACGATTACGGAATGGCTGAATTGTGCGGAATATATTCTTGCGGAGGGGAATCCGAATGTGATTCTTTGTGAACGTGGGATAAGAACTTTTGAGCGTTCCACTCGGAACACTCTGGATTTAAGCGCGATTCCGAATATTCGCAGTTTAACTCATCTGCCTATTTTTGTGGATCCATCACATGCCACGGGAAGGCGAGATATGGTGCTGCCCATGTCTCTGGCTGCGCTGGCGGCGGGAGCAGATGGACTGGAAATAGAGGTGCACGCACATCCGGAAATGGCTCTGTGTGACGGGGAACAGTCTCTGACGCCAGAAATGTTTGGGGATTTAATGAAAAGAATACAAAAACTGGAAATATGTATAAAGGAGCTTTCATAATGGATCTAAATATTAATGCATTACGCAGGGAAATTGACCGAATCGATAATAATCTGTTACAGATGTTACAAAAAAGAATAGAGGTGGCACGTCTGATCGTCCGGTTCAAAAAAGAGCAGAATCAGCAGGTAAATGTTCCGTCTCGAGAAAAGGAAATTCTGGACAGTTTAATGGGACGAGAACGCTCACTTTTATCCGCGGAAGTGATAAAGGATATTTATGAAACGATTTTTACGGAATGTAAACGGATTCAGGTGGAAGAAAAACCGCTGGTGGCGTTTCAGGGAGAGCATGGCGCATTTAGTGAAATGGCGGCCAGGCAGTGGAATTCGGGAGTGGTGCCGATTCCGTGTGCGGAGTTTACCGATATTTTTCAGGGAGTGAGTGAAGGGTCTTATGAGTATGGAATCGTGCCGATCGAGAATACGGCAGGAGGAATCGTAAGTCATGTAAACGGGGCATTACGAAACTCGGATCCTCCGCTGTATATCGTGGGAGCGGTGGAAATGTCGGTACATCACTGCCTGATGATTCCTCCGGGAACCGATCATCGTAATTTACGTCGTGTGTATTCCCATCCGGCCGCACTGGCGGAATGCTCGGAGTTTATAAAACGGATGGATCTGGAGCCGATTCAGTATTTTGACACGGCGGGGGCGGCTAAAATGCTGGCGGAAGATGTTCCGGAAGCCAGCGCGGCGATCGCTGGAGAATTGGCTGCGAGATATTATAATTTGGATATTCTGATGGAAGGAATCGGAAATGAAGAACACACGCGGACGCGTTTTGTGGTGATTTCTCGTACGCCATATTCAGAGCAGGGGAATAAGTGCTCTCTGGTGTTTTCGATTCCTGATAAAGCGGGGGCGTTATTTTCCATCCTAAAATTATTTGCGGATGCGAATATAAATTTAACGCGAATTGACTCGGTGCCGGATGAAACCAGTAATTTTGCGTTTTTCGTGGATTTCGCGGCTTCAGATCAGGTTCCGGAAGTTCAGGAGATTCTGCAGGAAATAGAACGGAAAACACTCGGTTATCGTTTTCTTGGGTGTTATCGAGAATTATAATTGCCCGATGCACGATAAAATTCCACTTTTCCGGCATTTTTGTTTTGCTAAAAATGTCTGTTTTCAGAACTGTGCGAAAATGGAAATTAAAAGTGGGAACAGTGTGTAATATTTAGAGTCGTGCGATAAATTTTTGTTTTACCGGTTTTTACCTGCTCAAAATGGGTGTTTAGTGCGGGTAAAAACCGGATTTTTTAAATGATATTTATTTCGGATGTACTATAAAATCTGCTTTTTCGGTATTTTTGTTTTGCTAAAAATGTCTGTTTTCGGAGCCACGCGAAAATAGAAATAAAAAAAGTGGAACCATTATGATAAAAAATCGTGGCACGCTGGTGGCGGACCATCTGACGAAAATCCCCCGATTCTGTATTTACAAAAACTAAAATCTGAAAATTTACACCGATTTATTTAAAATAAATTCTGTTCGGTTTTAAACACAAAGATTTTCGGTGAAACAAAATTCCACGGAAATAGAAATTTAAGAAAAATTAGACCCGATGCACGATAAATTCTCCGCTTCCACCGTATTTTTGCTTCGCTGAAAATACATGCTTCAGAGCCGCATAAAAATGGAAATTTAAAGGAAAATCGGTATACAGCAAAAACAGAAGAGATTACAATTTTTGATTTTTTATTAAAGTTTCATTTTATAATATGTCGTCGTTCGGATATTTTCCTCTTGATATTTTCGGCAAAATGCTTTATACTGATGTAAACGTTCTATTTTATTAGAAACACAGGAGATTTATTATGTTACATTTTCGAAAAACGGCGTTACTTTTTATGGGGATATTTTTAGTAACGGTAATTCTTTTTCAGGATATAATTTTTTCACAGACGCCTCTTGCGCGTCCTGCGGCGTCTGCGGGAGCACCAGCAGAAGAGAAAGCACCGGTGGTTCGGTCTGTACCGAAAACGGTGGCCACGGTGAATGGAGAGGAGATCAGTTATCAGAGATTATCCAGAGAGTGTGTGAAGGAATATGGTCAGGATGTTCTGGGAAGGCTGATTTCACGTTATATTTTGGAGACTGCGTGTAAAAAAGGTGGAGTGGAGATAACGAATGAAGATTTACAGGGAGAGCTGGACACCATGTCGAAGCGATTTGGCCTGAATGCGGAGCAGTATTTAGGTCTGATAGAGCGGGAACGTGGGATTTCACCGCAGCTGTTTATTCGAGATGTAATTTATCAGCAGGCGGCGATTCGAAAATTGGCGGGAAAGGAAGCGCAGCCGACAGAGGAAGAGATAAAAATTGAGTTCGAGCGTCGTTATGGACCGGGAGTAAAGGCCAGAATTATCGCGGTAAGTACGAAAGAGGAAGCTCTGCAGCTGAGAGAAGAAGCGTTAAAGGATTTAGAGAAATTTCCGGAGCTGGCGCAGAAAAAATCACTGGATCCGTATTCTGCTGGTTTAGGCGGTCTGGTTCCTGATATTCGTCGGCATCTGAATCCTCCGGAAGTGGAGAAGGTGATTTTTTCACTGAAACCGGGAGAGGTTTCTCAGCCCATGGAAGTGGGGAATCAGTATATGATTATTTTATGTGAAGAGCTGATTCCGCAGGATCCGGCGATTAAACTGGAAGATATTCGTGAAGAACTGGAGCAGATCGCGATTCAGGGGAAAATGAAGGAAGCGGGAGTTAAACTTTCTCAGAAATTAATGACGGAAGCGAAAATTGATATTTTTCTTGGAGATGCCACGAAGAGTGCGGCGCGTCCTGGAGTGGCGGCGATCGTGGATGGAAATGTGATTAGTATCGCGGTGCTCGGAGATGAGTGTATTTTACGTTACGGTCGTCAGGCACTGGAAGGAATTATTAATCGGACTTTAATTGAGCAGGCCGTTAAAAAAGAGAAGATTCAGATTACGGATGAGGATTTAAATAAAGAATTAGCGCGAGTTGCGCTGGAAAGCCTTCCTCCGAAAGAAGATGGAAGCGCGAATGTGGAGATGTTTTTGGAAAAATTAATGCAGGAGCATGGGGCCACAGCACAGAGGTACCGAGAGGATGTTTTATGGCCGTCTCTTGCGCTGGCGAAACTGGTGGAAGGGAAAATCGTGATTACGCCGGAAGAGTTACAGCGTGGTTATGTCGCGAATTTTGGAAAGAAAGTGAAATGTCGTGTCATTATATTAAATGATCTTCGTACCGCACAGCGGGTGTGGAGTTTAGCCAGAGAAAATCCGACGGAAGATAATTTTATTGAACTGGCGAAAAAGTTTTCAGCAGATGGTGCGAGTCGGGCTTTAGGAGGTGCGGTTCCCCCTATTTCTCAGTTTGGAGGGCAGCCGGAGCTGGAAAAAGAGGCGTTTAAACTGGAAACGGGAGAACTGTCAGGCATTATTCAGCTGCAGAATGTGTATGTAATTTTACTTTGCACGGGTTTCACGGAACCGATCGGAGTTACTTTTGAAGAAGTGAAAGATCTTGTGCAGAAGGATATCGTGCTGAAGAAAACGCAGATGGCGATCGAAGAGAAATTTCAAGAATTACAGACGGCGGCAGCGATCGATAATTATCTTACCGGCAGCACGAAAGCGCCGGAAAAAAAGGAAGTGCCTGAGGTGAAGGAGTAACGACTTTCCTCCCAGATGCGTATGGTATATCGGGTTCTACTTAAAAATTCCGCTTCCCGCGGCCACGGAAATAGGCGTTTTTCGTGAAGCAAAAAAAGCCGGAGAAGCGGAATTTTATTATGTGTCAGGTATGAAAGTGGGGTTTCAGAGTATTTTGGGGGACGGAATTTTTGCTGGCAGACCTTATATACCCGATGCACGATAAAATACTGCTTTTCCAGCATTTTTGCTTCGGTAAAAATGCGTGTGTTCAGGGCCGTATAACACGGAAATTTATCGTGTATCGGGTATATAAATTTCTGTTTCTCTGCATTTCCTGATGTATGAAATGTCAGATTTTTTGCATTTAGAGTCCATACAAAACAGAAATTAAAAGTGAAACGAGTTTTTTTACCCGATACATTATAAAATCCGCTTTTCCGGCATTTTGCTTCGCTGAAAATGCCTGCTTTTAGAGCCGCACAAAACGAAATTTTAAATTGGAATCAGTATGGTATCCCGTCTGTGACAAATTATTATTTCTGGCGTTTACGGTATCAGAAATTTTGTCGGAGGCTATAAAAACTATAATTTAAGTGAAACCAGTAAATATATGAAAGGTCGAAAAGGGTAAACATGAGCAGAAATGCAGAAGTCATTCTTACGGGATTCGCGGATGAGGGCGTCAGTCAGCAGGCGAATAAAAATATTCGGGAACAGTTTAGTGCGTATGCCGCGCTGGGTTTACAGTATTATAGTATTCGTTTTGTGGATGCTGGAAACGGCACAAAAAATGTAATGAATCTGACCATGGATGAAATTCAGACGATTCGCGGTCTGCAGAGTGATTTTGGCTTAAATGTTTCGTCGATTGGATCGCCGATCGGAAAAATAAAGCTGGCGGACGAAGAAGATGGCACGAAAAATCGGTATGTTCCTTTTTCGCAGTATGTGAGTGAAGTGGAGCGGGCGTGTGAGATTACACATGCTTTCGAGAGTAAACTGATTCGAGGATTCTCTTTTTATCATCCACGGGGGAAAAATCCGAAAGATTATATGAATCAGGCGGTGGATCAGCTGACGGCGATCGCTGAAATCTGTCTGCGTTCCGACTTAACTTTTGGTCTGGAAGTGGAGCCGAATCTTGTGGGCGAAAACGGCTGGCTTTTAGCGGAGATTTATGAGAAGGTAAATCACCCGGCGATGGTTCTTGTTTTTGATGCGGGAAATCTGGTCGTTCAGGGATATAATGCGGTGGAGATACTGGAACAGTTTCGCGCGATGCTTCCTGGACTGGGCTGGCTTCATGTGAAGGACTTTCGGCACCCACGGCCCATGAAGGTCGGAGATCCGGTGAATGAGGATCAGTTAAAGCATTTTGTTCCGGCAAATATGGGGGATGGTGGGCATGAGGCGGTATTCCGTGAGCTGAAAAAGGCGTTACCGTCAATTGTCGCGAAACTAAATCGTCGGGGAATTCCGGGATTTTTTGTGGATCTGGAACCGCACGTGAAAGGTGGTGGGCAGTTCGGCGGATATAGTGGCCCGGACGGTGTGGGAGTGGCCGCGCGGGCATTATGCAGTCTGCTGGATTATGTGGGAATCGGGTATCATCTGCGGAATTTTGATGATATTTTAGCAGATCGTGGTTTTTGAGTGTTTCCTTTCAGATAAATTTTCGGAAGGTATTTTTTATCCGATACACACTATAAATTTCCGCTTCTCCGGTATTTTTGCTTCGCTAAAAATGTGTGCGTTTAGAGCCGCACAAAACGGAAATTTAAAGTGGAACCAGTATATCTTTGGCGCACTATAATTTTTTGCGTTCCTCGTCCGCCGACCGGTCTTTCGGGATGTGTGAAATGACTGTTTTGGTGTCCGCATAAAACAAAATTTTAAGTAGAATCTGTATAATAGAAAAATGCTTTTTTGACGTGCCGTAAGGTGCTGAATTTTCCCCGGTGTGAGAACGCCGGTTTTTTTTTGTGTTTTTGTTCCAGATGAAGATTCTTACGTTCCAGGTAATTTATCCCTGATACATTATAAAATTCCGCTTCTCCAGCATTTTTGCTTCGGTAAAAATGCGTGCGTTCAGAGCCGTATAACACGGAAATTTAAAATGGAACTGGTATATCGTGGCGTTATGGTGGAAAATCGTCGTGGGGACAGGAGTAAAAATAGAGGATTCCCGTGGTGAGAAAATGTGGTGAGAAATCATGAAAAGTGGCGGTAAATCATGAAAAATGGCGGTAAGTCTGAAATGTGGCAGAGCGTAAATGCCGCGGCACGTGAAGCGGGAATCGCGTGAGAGAACGTTTTGCGTGGGCAGAATTATGAAGCATGGATTTCGACGACATCTTTATCTCGTAAAACATAATCGCCTTTCATGGGGGTTCCGTCATGGACGGCGGTGCCCCAGACTTTTGCGTATTTAAAATTTTGGACATAATCTTTATGAATCTGCTCGGCCAGATCTAAAAGCGTGCTGCCGTCAGGAAGTGTAAAAGGACGGTCCAGGTCTGGAGTTTTTGAAGTGGGCAGTTTCGTATAAACACGGACGACATTCATGGCTTTATAAATGGCGTTTCGTAAATCTTCCACACCTTCCAGGGTAAGCGCGGAAACAGGATATTCAGGAAAATCCAGATCACACAGTTCGTGAAAAAGTGAGATTCGGTCTTTTGCGCCAGGCATATCGATTTTATTCGGAACGAAAAATGCATGGGTGTAAGACAGGCCGATATCCTCTTCATCCAGATAAGAAGAGGTGGCCAGCCGAGTTCTGGTATTTTGGAGTTTTTCCCATACGCCGAGGCAGGCTTCCACGCCTTCATCACAGGATGCATCCATCATTAATAGAGCGAGATTTGCGCTGCGGATGAGTCCGTAAGTATATGGCTCGACATAATCTGGAGTGATGGGAGGTGTATCGATAATCTGGACGCTTACATCATTCCAGGGCATCATGCCGGGCTGTGGAAGCTGGGTGGTAAAAGGGTGTGCGGCGATTTTAGGTGTGGCTTTCGTAATGCTGGCTAAAAGCTGACTCTTTCCAGCATTCGGCGCACCGAGTAAAATGGTCATGCCCGCGCCCTGCCGAGAAATGCGAAAACTCATTCCTCCGCCCTTTTTCCCTGAGGAGCGCTCTGTTTCGATTAATTTTTTTGTTTTCGAAATTTTGGCTTTTAACTGTGCCTGAAGGTGATCGGTTCCCTTATGTTTTGGGATTTCCTGAAGCATAACCTGCAGACAGCGCAATTCTTCCTCAGGAGTGGCGGCCTCTCGGTAAGCCTGTTCTGCTTTCATATAAACGGGCGTTAAATTCGCGGGCATATGTCGGCTCCTTTCTGTGGAAGAAAATTATAAAAATTCAAAATTTATCAAAAAAGAAATGAGAAATAATGAGTAAAGTATAACTGAAAATACTAAAAAAAACAGATGGGGCGTATGTTTTTCAGGGGTTATGAAAGATTTTTGGGGGAAATTTATAGTTCAGCGGGTATAAAGTGACTAAATATGAAATAATATATTATATGAATTCCTCAGATAAAACACTGCCAGTTCAGGAATAAAAGTATACAGGTCTGAATTCTGAACCGAGTAATGCGGGTATGTGCAATAAATTTTATGGATATTTTAGTATACGATTTATGTTTCGGTATGTGATTATAAAAAATAGTACGTGTGCTGGTAATGAAAAGAAAATATGACGGATTTCTGATAAATTTTTGTTTTTTTCATCTTTTTTTCACAGAAAAAAAGCTTCTCGGGGGTTTATATCCGATGTACGATAAAATTTCGCTTCTCTGGATTTTTCCTTCGCTGAAAATACTTACTGTAAGAACCGAATAAAATGGAAATTTAAAATGAAAACAGTATGAAAATGAAAACTCAAAATGAGACGGAATTTATATGTTTTTTGAGGGTGTGAAAACAGATAATCGCGTAAAAATGTGCGTCTTGTGTACAATAAATTTTGTTTCAGGCTGTGAAACCTCGTGTTTTAGTTATTTTGAATCACAGAAAACACAGGATTTTCATGATTTAGAAAACAAAATTTAAAATGGAAGCACCAAGTATTTCCCCTCCTTGACGATTTTGCGCGGAAGGGTAAAATGTATATTCCCCATATGTACGGCTCATGGAGGGAATTTTGTAACTGTAAGCCGATTAAAAGAACGCCGGAGAATCACCTCAGTAGTGGAGTGGAAAAGGAAAATCTCCACGGGAAAGGGATTCAGGCCGGTGTGCATGAAGTAAAGGAAAATTAGAATGGCAAGTGTTCTTATTCAGGATTTAATTGATGCTGGTGTGCATTATGGTCACCGGGCCAGTCGCTGGAATCCGAAGATGCGTCCTTATATTTTTGGGCGCCGAGGCAAGATTCATGTAATTAATGTTCGTGAAACGGTTCGTGGACTGCTGCGTGCCAGAAAATATCTGCAGCAGGTGGTGCAGGACGAGAAAAATATTATACTTTTTGTCGGCACAAAACGCCAGGCGTCAGAAAGTATTATGCGCCAGGGAATGCGTGCGGGAATGCCTTTCGTCGGTGAACGCTGGCTGGGAGGAACATTAACGAACTTTAAAACGATCCATGATCGATTAAAGCGTCTGGTGGAGCTGGAAACGCTGCGTGAAAGTGAAGAATTCGCGATGTATTCTAAGAAAATGCAGTCTTCTTTGAACCGTGAATACCGGAAGATGTACCGGAACCTGAATGGTCTTCGTACTTTGGATCGGATTCCTGAAGTTTTGATCATCGTGGATCCGAAAAAAGAGAAGAATGCGGTAAAAGAAGCGCAAAAAATGGGTGTGACGACGATCGCGCTGATCGACACGAACTCTGATCCGGATGAAGTCGATTTACCGATTCCTGGTAATGATGACAGTATTCGTTCGATCGATCTGATTTTGAGTTATCTGGCGGATTCCATTTTGCTGGGAAAAGGTCAGAGTATCGAGCAAAATAAGGATGCTGAGACTCCTGTCGCTGGAGAGTGAGAGACGTCCCGAAATGTCACAGGATATATAATGCCTGAAAGTGATATATACCCGATGCGTTATTAAATTTTCGCTTTTCCGGCATTTTTGCTTCACTGAAAATGTCTGCTTTAAGAACCGAAAAAAACGGAAATTTTAAAGTGGAAACAGGTATATAATGAAAATGAATCTGGCGGAAAATGGAGTGTGTGAAAATGAAGTAAAAGTGTAATGCGAATTACGTTTTTGCACGTCTGGAAAGGTGTCAGGTTTCTTTTATGAGAGTTCTTCTCATATGAAAGAGCGGCCAAAAGTTATGTCTGTCGGAAGGCAGAGGAGAGAAAATTAGCGGTGTGCGGGTATAAAATGGAAAGTTTTATACCCGACGCACGGTAAAACTCCGTTTTCCTGGCATTTTGTTTTATGAAAATGTCTGTGGATGGCGCCGCGTAAAATTAAATTTTGAAATTAAAGTAAAACTGGTATAAAAAAGTTAGCGTAAAGATAAAAGAAGGGATTTAAAATGGCTGAAATTACTGCTGCCGCGGTGAAGGCATTTCGTGAGAAAACAGGGCTGCCCATGATGGACTGTAAGCGTGCCTTAACGGAAGCGGAAGGAAATGAAGATCTGGCGATGGAGATTCTTCGGAAGAAGGGTCTGGCTAAAATGGCAGAGAAAATGCAGGAGCGAGATACAGAAGAGGGCACACTGGCGATTTATAAAGCGGATGGTGTCACGGCGATCGTAGAAGTGTTGTGCGAAAGTGCGCCAGTCGCTTCGAATCCTGATTTCCTGCAATTAGCGAATGATATCGCGGAAGTCGTGGCGAAGAGTGAAGAGTTTACGAAAGTCGAAGATTTAATGGCTCAGCCGTCTCCCAGTAAAGCAGGGCTTACGCTTCAGGGACAGCTGGAAGAGCTGTTTAATCGGATTCGTGAAGTATTCCGGGTGACGCGTTTCCAGAAGTATACGGGAAAAGTAGCTTCTTACCTGCATCATGACAAGAAAGTTGGAGTTTTACTGCTTCTGGAAGAAGGCTGTGAAGATGCCGGACGTGATATATGTATGCATATCGCGGCGATGCGTCCTGAGGGACTTTCGGAAACGGATATCGATTCTACGATTATTGAAAATGAGCGTCGTGTTCAGAAAGAATTACTTGATGCGGATCCCGCGAATGCGAAAAAACCGGAGAATATTAAGGAGAAAATTCTGAATGGAAGAATGGCGGCGTTTCTGGCGCAGAAATGTCTGCTTTCTCAGGAATTTGTGAAAGATTCCTCAAAAACAGTCGGTCAGTATGCAAAAGATGCCGGTCTGAAAATCACAGGTTTCGTTCACTGGATTTTGGGCAAATAAATATTATAGTGCGGCAGGCAGAAGGAATGTACTTTTGCTTGCCGTTATTTTTATACCCGATACACTATAAATTTCCGCTTTTCCGGCATTTAGCTGCGCTGAAAATGCCTGCTTTAAGAGCTGCACAAAACGGAAATTTAAAATGGAACCAGTGTAGAGAGAAAGCACACTGTTTTGTAAAATTTTTTTGAGAAAGTTTTTTTTGGCAGAAATGGAGAAAGAGGATGGATCGGTCAGTTTATCGGCGTGTGATATTAAAGATCTCCGGAGAGGGTTTTGCCCCGGAGGGCGGACGTGGGCTGGCGATGGAATCTATTGTTCGTATCGCGCAGGAGGTGCGGGAAGCATTACAGAACGGAGTGCAAATTGCGCTGGTTCTTGGTGGAGGAAATATTCTCCGGGGTGCACAATTTATTACACAGGGATCTCATATTCATGAAGCGACTGCCCATTATATGGGAATGCTGGCGACGGTGATGAATGCGCTGGCCATGCAGGATGCGCTGGAATCTCTGGGATGTTCCACGAGAGTAATGACGGCGATTAAAATGGATGGTGTGGCGGAGCCGTATATACGTCGGCGTGCGTTACGTCATCTGGAAAAAGGTCGGGTGGTCATACTGGCTGCAGGAACGGGAAGTCCTTTCGTTACGACAGATACGGCCGCGGCGCAGCGTGCGCTGGAACTGGATGCGAGTATTTTGCTTAAAGCGACGCGTGTGGATGGGGTGTATTCCAGTGATCCGGAGAAGGATCCGAATGCCATACTGTATACGCATCTGTCTTATGATGATGTGCTTTCGCAGCATTTACGGGTTATGGATCAGGAAGCGATTACGAAATGTCAGGATTATGATATGCCGGTAAGAGTGTTTAATTTCCGTGTGCCGGGAAATATTAAAAGCGCGGTGCGTGGAGAAAATGTAGGAACGCTGATTGGCCGAGAATCCTAAATTTTATGTCCAGATGCAGGATGTATCTGATGATGTAAAATTTATACCTGATGCACTATAAATTTCCGCTTTTCCGGCATTTTTATCGCTGAAAATGCCGGTTTTCGTGACCGCACGAAATGGGAATTTAAGTGGCGTCAGTATATTTTCAGGTTTTTTGTGTCGCTGAAAATGCCTACTTTCAGAGCCTTATATACCCGATACACTTTAAATTTTTGCTTCGCTAAAAAATGCCTGCTTTTTATAGCCGTACAAAACGGAAATTTAAAGAAGAACCAGTATAATTGAAGAATGAAGTTAAGGAGAAAAAATCATGGCAGCAGATGATATTTTATTGGATGTGGAAGAACGTATGGAAAAAGCGGTTTCGCGGCTAAAATCGGATTTAGCTGGTATACGGACCGGGCGGGCGAATCCTGGTTTAGTGGATTCTTTGAAAGTGACGGCGTATGGTTCTCAGATGCCGATGAAGCAGCTGGGGAGTATTTCCTGTCCGGAGCCGATGCAAATTGTGATTCGGCCTTTTGACCCCACCACGCTGAAGGAGATCGAGAAAGCGATTATTGCCAGCGATCTGGGATTTACGCCACAGAATGATGGAAATTTTATTCGGTTAAATATACCGCCCATGTCTGCGGAAACGCGAAAAAAAATGGTAGTGCGTATTCGAGAAATGACTGAAGAAACAAAAATTGCATTACGTAATATTCGTCGTGATGGTATGAAAATGGCGGAAAAAGGCGAGAAAGAAAAATTATTTTCTGAGAATGACAGAGATAAACTGCAGGAAGAGATTCAGGATTTAATTAAGAAGTATGAAAAAGATGTGGATACCATGTCCAAGAGTCGGGAGGCAGATGTCTTGGAGGACTAAAATGGAAGGGTGTTTGGGAAAAGTGTCCTGTTTCTGGTAAATTGGTTTATGACCTGATGCATGCAATTTTTTTCCTACATTTTATATCTGCGTACTATGAATTTTCTGTTTTTTTTGTTTCGTGATTTATGAAATACTTGGCGTGAAGCGTCGTGTAAAAGAAGATTTAAGGGGAATTTAAATCTGATGCACGATGAATCTCCACTTCCTCGGAATTTTTGCTTCACGGAAAATGCTGCTTTTAGAGCCGCATAAATCGAAAATTTAATGAAAATCAGGTATATATAAGAAAGGTGATATTTTGATACCGGAACTGCATAAAGCTGGGAATTTAGAGTGAAGCAGCGTATTCTGAAATTATGTGAATCTATAAATTTATGACGTTTTGGCGGTCTGAAATATCGGGAAGTGAAAATTTATAGTGTATTCGGTCGAAAGATAAATTTTTTGAGAGTGAACGTTTATGGCAAAAACGGATTCAGGTAATTGGCAGCAGTATTTAAACCTTACGAAACGTGGAGTTCCAGAGGGTCTGTGGATTCGGTGTCCGGGGTGCCAGGCGACGATTTACCGTAAAGAAGCGGAAAAACTGATGGGAATCTGTCCGGAGTGTGATCATCATTTTTATGTTTCTGCGCGAACACGGGTGGAGCAGCTTCTGGATGAAAAAACTTTTGAAGAGTGGGATACAGAAATGACATCCCTGGACCCGCTGGAATTTTTTGATCAGAAGTCCTATAAAGATCGGATTATCGCGGAGCAGCAGAGAACGCATCTTAAAGACGCGGTAATCACAGGCACGGGAATGATTCGTGCGCGGCGGGTGGTGGTGGCGATTACGGACAGCGCGTTTATGATGGGAAGTATGGGAGGTGTGGTCGGAGAAAAAATTGCTCGCGCGGTGGAGCGTGCCACGGAGCGCGATTTAACGGTGATAACGGTAAGCGGTTCCGGTGGTGGGGCGAGAATGCAGGAAGGGATTCTTTCCCTGATGCAGATGGCGAAAACTTCTGCGGCTCTGGCACGACATAATGCGGTGGGAGGTTTATATATTTCCGTGATGACGAATCCCACGATGGGTGGTGTGGCCGCAAGTTTTGCTTCCCTGGGAGATGTAATTCTTGCGGAGCCGAAAGCGTTAATTGGTTTCGCTGGGCCACGAACGATTAAAGCCACGGTAAGAATCGAATTACCGAAAGGCTTCCAGACCAGTGAATTTCTTCTTGAGCACGGGTATATAGACCGAATTGTCCGCCGACCGGATCTGAAAAGTGAAATCGCGAAAATAATCGATTATTGCGGTAAATAAAAGTTTTATATTTATCCCTGGCACATTATATACCCGATGCACTATAAAATTCCGCTTCACCAGTATTTTTTCGCTGAACATACCTGCTTTCAGAGCCGCAAAAAACTGAAAGTTAAAGTGGAACCAGTAATATATCTGATGTAATTTTAGATGAATGCATTTCCGGAGTTTTACTTCTCTGTTAGCGCAGACTCAGCTGAAATTTCTGCGCGTTTAGAACCGCACAAAACTTAAATTTAAGGCGGATCAGAATAAATCGATTAAAGATGTAATTTTGTTAGATTTTGGGAGAAGAAGGGATTTTTTATGGGAATTTTTGATTCTATAAAAAAAATGTTTTCTGGAAGTGAGAAATTAAATGTCGCAGATCGTTTTCAGATTATGAGGACGGCCATTTCGGGGACCATGTCTAGTTTTTATCAGGTGAAGGAACACACGACCGGTAAAATATATGGTCTAAAAATTATAGACATGAAAAAATTGGAGGAAGTGGACGCGCGATTTAAAGGGATGGTAAAGCCTCAGGAAGGTGAAATGGCGATGAAATTCATTCATCCATATGTCGTTAAGACGTATGAGTATGGAATGACGACAAAAGATCAGGCGTATCTTTTAATGGAATATCTTGCAGGCGGCGGTCTGAATATGATTTTATCCTCAGCTGCTCAAAAATTGGACGGTCGCCGACTTTATTATTTAAAGCAGGGTGCGGAAGCGATTAAATATGTTCATGAGTCTGGATATATTCATCGAGATATATGTCCGCGAAATTTTATTTTGACTGGTGATTTAAAAATAATGAAGCTCACGGATTTTGGGCTTACGGTGCCTGCCACACCGCAATTTATGCAGCCGGGAAATCGGACCGGGACGCCGAATTATATGGCTCCGGAATTAGTGCGCAGGAAGCCGACCAGTCAGCAGCTGGATGTGTTTTCTTTTGGTGTTTCTGCTTACGAAATTATGACTGGACGTCTTCCCTGGGAAGCAGGAAAGGACGGTCGAGCTGCGCTGTCTCACGACACACCTGCACCAGACATTACGCAGTTTCGGCCCCAGATTCATCCGATTCTTGCCAGGGCGATTCATCTGTCTATTATGCCGGATACCTCTGAACGATTAAAGTCCATGGCCGAATTTTTACAGATGGTCGGCGGATTAAAAAATGAAGATGTTTCGTAAAATAAATTTTACACAGAAATACAGAAAATTCTTGTTTATACTCATTCCACTTTCTATTTCTGTTTTGTGCGGCTCTGAAGGCCGCATTTTCAGTGAAAAAATGCCTGGGAAACGGAAACAGTATGAATCGATAAATTTCTGTTTTTTTCTGGCCAGTCTGCGCAGGTGTTTCGTGAAATACTGGAAATCTGTCAGTGGACGGGGATTATGCATGAGGTTAAAAACGCGAAAAACAGTAAAATTTTTTCTCTTGTCTTAATGAAAAGAATATGTTAATATAACGGTGTGATTCTGTAAATCATGCCGGAGTCACTTTAATTTTCGTTTCGTGTGATATTCTGAAACCAGAAAATTATAGTGTATCGGCTATAATATTTAAAGTAGAAATGGTATATCGTTTCTTTTAACCCGATTTTTGTGAGTGTTCCATGAGGTTAAAAAAAATGGATCAGGTGTTATATATCCAAAAAAGCACGCTGGTAATGATTCTTTTACTGATTTTTTCTGGTACGGTAAGTGCACAGCAGTATTATCGAAATCAGGAAACGGGAATGGTGCCCGGTGCGGTCAGTAAAGGAAATGTGCAGGAAGGCCGTCCCTCACAGATACGCCAGGGAAATGCAGGGCTTCCGGTTCCAATAAATTCTGGCGGAAATGTGAGACATCCGGTTCCCGTGACCCCCGGTGAAGGCGCAGTACGTCCTCTTCCATTTCCTCCGCCGACTCCTCAGCAGCAGGCGGCCACGAATCAGATTTTGAAAATCTGGGAAAAGTTTAGTACAGAAGTAAATACTTTTGAGGCGGATTTTACGCGGTACCGATATATTATTTCTTTTGAGAATGTAAATGAAATGCAGACGATAAAAGAAGTCGGGAAATTACATTATGCGTCGCCAGACAGAGGTGCGTTTATCGTAATGGGGGAAGATGGAAAAACCCCTGTGGAAAAATGGATCTGTGATGGAGAATCTATTTATGAGTATAAATACAGGCAGAATGAAATCGAGCGTCATTTCCTTCCTGCGGAAATGCGTGGGAAGGCGATTACTTCTGGTCCGCTGCCATTTTTATTTGGAGCCACATCCGCAGAATTACAGAAGCGGTATTATATTCGCCAGATCGCGCCTCCAGATGGAAAGGTGCGGCAGGGAATGTACTGGCTGGAAGCCTGGCCAAAAATGGAGGAAGATGCCGCGGATTTTAAACGGGCAGAGATTATAATCGTCGACAGACCAGACGTGCGGCCTCTGGGGATTAAATTACATAAAACGAATAGTGAGCAGCACTCTTATGCGTTTAATATGAAAGAAATAAAAGTGAATAAATTGAGGTTTTTCCCAGAAACATGGAAGCCATCCATGGGAGAACTGAGAAAAATGAAATTAATTGAGGGGGAAAGGTAATAACGTCATTTATATTTTTCGCTGGCGGTGCTTTTCTTATCTCTGATGTATGATAATAACATTACGCATTTTTCGTATTTTTGCTTTTCGAAAAATGCAGTATCCGTGGCTCACGAAATGAAAATGAAAAAACCGGTATTCTGCCGGTTTTTTTTGTGCCCGGCATGTAATTTTTTGTTTTTCTGTAATTTTCTGTAAAAAAAGAAAATTTATATCCGCGGTACAAAAAAATTCCGCTTCCTCTGTCCGCAGACAGACATGCCGGCATTTTTGATTCACTGAAAATGCCGGGTTTCAGAGCCGCACAAAACGGAAATTTAAAAGGAGAATCAGTATTTGAGGGAAGTGAAATTCAGAAAAAATAAAAAATAGGTGTGACGGCAGAGATTATTCAGGAAGATATGGACGACGATTCGCCTTTTCGATTTCTTTCTTTATGTCGATATGCGGCGGAATAATCATCTTATGAAGCTGAGGTTTTAGGCTAAAGAGCATAAAGGAAAACAAAAAGAGTAGAAGAATAGAAAAGGAAAGAGCTAACAAAAATCGGACGATGAAAAAATTTTTTAACTTTTCGTTAGACTGCTGAAGGAGAAGAGGATATTCGGGCGAAAAGATTTTTTTGCTGAGGGGTTTTTTAAGCAGCTGAAGGCCGTATATTCCGTAAATGGTTCCCAGAGGAAAAACGAAAAGCAGAAGAATAAACATACATAGTGCGATAAACCGAGATTTTTCCGTGCGCCTGAACAAAAAAAAGGAAAGTGCTAAAAAGAAAAAACCTGAAATATTAGAAAAAGCGAAATAAGGAAGACGGAAACTTTCCGCTTCAGGAGGAACGGTAACAAAAGAAACATGAAATACCAGGAAAACAAAAAAAATGCCAAAAATCAGGCACTGAAACGCGAGATTCGTGATGGCGGCGTCTGTCTTTCGGAAGCGGGCCAGCATTTTCTGGAGTTCTTCTGACTCAGGAGGTTCCTGTGGTATGTTTTCCGGCGGAGCATACGGATTCTTAGTGAAGGAATGATAGGTCATGAAATGTTTTTCCTTCAGAAATAAGTTAACGTTTTTTTTGCTGTAATTTTCGTGCCTCATCAGCAGAAATGATCTGTGGACCGTCTCCTGCGGTTTTCTCGTAAAATCCATCTCCTGCTTTTTTATACTGAGTGAAACCGTGCCTTTCCAGGTTTTTTGTACTTAATGTGTCGCGTTCACTTTTAATTGCCGCGACACGTCCACAAAACAGCCGACGACATTTTTTCCCACATTCTGGGCATTTATCGAGAGCTTTTTCAGTTCGTGACTGAAGCACTTCGAATTCTTTTTCGCATCCATCTCCCGGCCGCGAGACGTGCTCATATTTATATAAAGGCATGTGACTCTCCGTTTAAGTTATTTCCCTTAATTTTATACCCGATACAATATAAAATTCAGCTTCACCGGCTTTTTTGCTTCGCTGAAAAGCCTGCTCTTAGAGCCGCATAAAACGAAATTTTAAATTGGAACCAGTATAATCTCCGCGGTACTATAAATTTTTGTTTCGCCAGCATTTTTTACCGTGCAGAAAGGCGGATTTTCATGGCCACACGAAACTTAAATTTAAAATGGAACCTGTGTGTCTATAAGTGCTATTATACTTTTTTCTGTTTTTGCGTCAATTATACCTGTCAGACCTCTTGCGGAAATGTTTTGCAAAAGTTATATTATGATAAAAGAAGATTCGGTTTTTGTTATACTGGTTCCACTTTAAATTTCCGTTTTGTCCAGCTCAGAAAACAGTTTTTCACCGAAGAAAAAATGCTGGAGGAGCGGAAATTTATAGTGCATCGGGTATAAATGTCTGCGGGAAGAGCCGTATAAAAAGAAAATTTAAAGTAGATCCAGTATACTTTTGATTTTTTCATGATTAAGATATTAAAGCTGGATAAGGTTTATAAGGAAATTCATGACCGGGATGCAAATTATTAATATTTCAGATCATGCGGCACAAAAAGAGGCTAAAAATAAGGCGGTGGCCGCACTTTCGAAAGGGGAATTAGTAGTTTTACCCACAGAGACGGTTTACGGAATCGCGGTCAGAGCAGATTCCGTGACAGCGTTACGGCGTCTGCTAAATGTAAAACAGCGCTCGGAAAATCATCCATTTACCGTGGTCGTGGGAAATCCGGAAGAAGTGTATGATTATTTTCCTCAGAGAGGTATTCTTACAGACAGACTGGTGCGAAGATGTTTTCCTGGGCCGGTAACTCTTGTGTCAGATGCTTCTGCATTAAACAGTAAAATTTATAAGTTACCTCTGGAGGCGAGGAAATATATCGCGCCGAAACTTTCGGTGGGAATTCGTGTGCCTGCTCAGGATTTCACGATGAATGTGCTGAATGACTGTGATTTTCCTGTCGTGCTGACCAGTGCGAATTTATCGGGAGAGCCAGATAATGCGGTTCCTGAGGCGGTAATCAAAAACCTGAAGGACCGAGTGGATTTTATTTTTGATGGAGGTCCGTGCAGATACCAAAAACCGTCCACGGTGGTTCAGGTTTTACCAGGAAAAGAGGATTTTTGTATTTTAAGAGAAGGTCTTATCTCGAAATGGAGTATACTTCGTTTTTGTCAGATGTGGCTCTTTTTTATCTGCACGGGAAATACGTGCCGAAGTCCCATGGCGGAAATGATCGCTCAGCGATTATTGGGGGATCAGCTTAAGATAATGCCCGAGGAGCTTCCTGATAATGGGATTTTTGTGCATTCTGCGGGAATTTATGCCCAAGAAAGTCTGTCGGCCAGTAATTTTGCGGTTCAGGCAGTTCAAGAAAATTATGGAATGGATTTAAGTGCTCATTCTTCTCGGCCCTATAATCCAGAAATAATGCCATTCATGGATTATATTTTTTGCATGACACCGTCTCATGCCATGACGATTATGAATTCTGTTCCCGCTGCCGCGCCGTTTATTCATGTTTTGGCGGAAAAACAGGGAGGGATTATGGATCCGTATGGCGGAGCATATGAAGTGTATGATCGCTGTGCAAAACAGATTTTCAGGGAATTAAAAACTGCTTTTTCTGAAACGGAATTTCAAAATATGCTGAAAATTACCATGAAGTTAAAGGATAAGCAGAAAGAGTGGTCTGTGGAAGATCTAAAATCCCGGTCAGCGGATTCGGATGTTAAAGAATAAGCAGAAGGAACGGTAAAATTATACGGATACCACTTTAAATTTCTGTTTTGTGCTCTCTCTGAGAGCAGGCATTTTCGGCGAAGCAAAAATGTCGGAGAAGCGGAATTTTATAGTGTATCGAGTATAAAAATGCCCAGCTTTTGTATATATAAAATGGAAATTTAAAGTAAGACCAGTTTCATTAACAAAAAAGGAGAATTTTATGGACACGTTTTATATTCTTGGAATCCGCAGTTCAGATCGTATTTCCCAGTCTGGCGTGGTACAGCAGATTTTGACTGAATATGGATGTAATATTAGAACTCGGCTCGGATTACACCATGTTTCAGAAAATGTCTGCTCTATAAATGGACTGATTCTGCTGGAGCTCTGTGGAGATATGGCAGTTTGTGAAGAATTGGCGAGTAAATTGAGTGCGGTGAATGGCCTGGAAGTTCAGAAAATGATTTTTCAGAAATAAATTAAAATTTTTCTCCCACTTATTTTGGTTATATCTGCCTCTGAACACATCAGAGGCTTTTTTATGGAATGCTTTTCACCTCGGCACGAGTCTTGGCATTTTCTGCTTTTTGTGCTTTTACCTGATTCCTTTTTATTTTTTAAGTTTTGTGTGGAAATGGTATCATGCGTGTTTTGCGTTCCTGAGAGTATTTAAAATTTTCATTTTTTGTGGCCAGAAAGAAGTATTTTTAGAGAAGAAAATGTACGTCTGTCTGTCGGGGGACAGAGAATGAAAATTTAGAATGCATCAATAAATATTTATATACCCGATACACTATAAAATCCTGCTTCTCCGGCATTTTGTTCGCTGAAAATGTCTGCTTTCAGAGCCGCACAAAACGGAGATTTAAAATGGAACCAGTATAAACTGGAATATATATGGGATGATAAAAATTTATTTTGTCATTTTAGAGTTCCCGTATTCTCGGATTTTCTGACGCACCAGGGGGATGACTGCTTCCGGTAAAAATTTTGTGAATTCTTCGTCGCTGGCGAGATTCGCAATTTGTTTTATAAGAAAACTGGAAACGTGTGCCAGTTCTCCATCTGCGATCATAAAGAGAGTTTCCACATCATTTGCCAGACGGCGATTCGCCATCATCATGGTTAATTCCGCAGGAATGTCAGTAATCGGGCGTACTCCACGAATCATGATGTTTGCGCCGCATTCCCGGACGAAATTTACGGCCAGACCGGAAAAAGTGCGTATTTCGATATTCGGCAGATGAGCTGTCGCCAGACGGATGTGCTCCATCCGTTCTTCCGGAGTAAACATGGCTATTTTTTCCAGATTTATGCCGATTCCCACGATAAGGCGGTCAAAAATTTTACTTGCCCGGGTCATTATATCGAGATGTCCCAGGGTAATAGGGTCAAAAGAACCGGGGTAAATGGCGATTTGTGGATTTTTCATGATTTATCAGAGTATATTTATGACTGAAGTATTTATAAATTTTCGCTTTTCCCGTCTGCCGAGAGACGAGTATTTTTGTTTCGACTAAAGTGTGCTGATTTTTGTAGGGGTACAAAATGGAAACTTAAAGCAGAATCTGGTATAAACAAAAATAAAAAAAAGAGACCGTATAAAAGAAAAAACACGTACGTTTCATATCCTGAGTCCACTTTAAATTTCCGTTTTTTGCGGCTCTGAAAGCAGGCATTTTCAGCGAAGCTAAATGCTGAGAAAGCGGAATTTTATAGTGTATCCGGTATAAAATATGGAACGTACGTGAAAGAAAATGTGCGTAAACGACAAATTATTCTGCTGTCTTTACTGCTTTAATCCGCGCAGATAAACGAGATTTTACCCGGGAAACTGTATTTTTGTGTAAAATTTTCTTTGAGGCCGCCTGATCTAAATGCTTTACCGCGACACGGAAAGCGGTTTCCGCGGCAGTAATATCTTTTGCTTCACATGCCTGACGTACCGTACGACAGTAATGGCGTACCTGACGTTTAATGGCTAAATTTGCTGTACGGCGTTTCACGTTCTGACGCAGTCTTTTTTTTGCACTTCTAATGTTTGGCATAATTTGTCGAATCGCTCCTGTAATAAAGTAAAATGAAAATTAACTAAAAGTTTTCTGAAAAAATAACGTGCGGCCAGGATTTTCGCTGTGCCTCCACAGAAAGTTTCTCGGGAATTTCCTTAAATATCTTACTCCTGATTCACTATAAATTTCTGTTTTTTCTGCATTTTTACTTCGAGAAAAACGCCTGCTTTCAAAACGGTGTAAAACAGAAATTTAAATTAGTATCAGGTCTATACATGACTGTCAGCCAGCATTTTGAGCATAAAGAAAATCGGGAAGTGAAAGTTTACCGTGGGCAAGAATTCTATTCTTGACGCAAAAGGTGTTTTCACTTTTTAAATTTTTCATTAAGGAAAATGACTGTCGGGCAGACAGACGTATAATGCTTAAATTACTGAAAATTCAGAAATTTAAAGCAGAAAAAAGGAACCGAAACGAAAACTTTCTTAACGGTATCCGTTCAAAAAAACTTATATTATACGGGTTTCACTTTAAATTTCCGTTTTGTACGGCTCTTTAAGCAGGCATTTTCAGCGAAGCAAAAATGCCGGTGAAACAAAAATTTATAGTGTGTCGGGGATAAAAAAATATTACGTGAATCGTTTCACGTTTAAATGTTATTTGGCATTAATTGCCTTTTTTACTATTTTCCAGTTTTTCCAGTAAGTCGGAGACATCCCGATAACTGAAATCCATATCGGCCAGACTGGCAAGGAATTTTTCGGCCAAGTCATATTCTTTTAAGCCTAAAGCGAGTTTTCCGGCCAGGTAAAATGCTTTTTTCTTATTATCCGCATCCCGATCAGGGATTACGTCGATCGCTTCTTTATAATTTGAAAGCGCGAGCCGATACTGTTTAATTTCTTGGAAACACTGACCTAAAGCCAGGCAGCAGACGCCGTGGCGGCGGGGCTCTTTCTTGGCCTGCTGAAACTGCTGAATGGCTTCCTGATAAAGTTTTTGCATCTGGAAACGTAAGCCCAGATCATATTTAAAGGAAAGGTTATTTGGGTACCGTTCACAGCGGTTTTTCCATATTTCCAGTTCTTTCAGATTCAGGTCAGCACGAAGTTTTTTCCAGCCTTCACTCTGGCGGCCTTCTTTTTTCTCAACTTTTGCCAGTTTTTGCCGCATGAAACGAATTTCCACATCCTCTAAACGGTCACGCATCCCGTTTATGTCTCCACAGGCTGCAAAACCGCGCGATAAAACGTCCACCGCTTTTTCAAAAACTTCATTTTGGGTGTAAATTTCGCCCAGCTCCAGGTAAGCATCAGGATCTTTTGGACGTTCGCGAATTTTTTTCTCTAAAAATTGCTCGTGAGTCATTTCCACAGAAGCACCCGATTCTGTTTTGGTAATGACTTTTTTTCCTGGAGTGGAAGAAGCTGCGGAATATCCACTTTCATTAATCGTGATGGCCACGGACAGACGCGCCATGTTTCGCTCTGCGTCTTCATCACCCGGACGACTTTCGCTGATACGCCGCCAGCACTGGTATGCTTCCGTAATTCGGCCGAGCTCTTCCAGCGTGGTGGCACAAATTTTGTTAATGGCAGGATCTTTTGGATTTCCCTCCAGCGCGACTTTTAAATACGCCAGCGGTGAATCGGTAAAACCTAAATGCCCGGTGGCGGAGGCCAGCGTTACTAAAACGTCGGCATCCCATGGATTGGCCTGCAGCACTTCCAGCCCATTTTTAATTGCGGAGGGAAAATCCTCTTTTTGTAATGCCTTCTTCGCGGCATTTTTGGCACCACGCGCAGTAAAAAATGCCATGGGCGCACCTTTTTTATTATTATTGTACTTTTTCTTCAGGTTTTCTAAATATTTTTGAACATAATTAACATTTCCTGGATCTCCCGTCACACACTGCAGTAAAAGCTCGCTGGCGTAATCAAAATTTGATTGATTGGACTGAAGAGTACCGTGATCGAAAAGCTGCTGTAATCGTTTACGTTTCGCCTGGGAAATTTCTGGTACTTCCGGGGTGTTTCCCTGACTGCTTTCAGCATTTTCGTTTTGGGAAGAGGAAAAATCTTCATTTACCATGAATCATACTCGTGAATTCAATAAAATTTAGTAGGGAACAGAAGTCGGGGAATCGCCATCTGAAGAAAACAAAAAACACAAAAATACACATTAATTATATTATCAGAAAAGAATTCTTTTTACAAGAGAGGGGTATAAAATTTTCTTTTAGGAATTCTTTTTTGTGTGATTTTCTAAAAAGAGTTTTCGCTGTATGAGTTTTTTAAGTGTTTTTCCGGGCGGATCAAAAAGGAATGAGGAATTATGTTTAACGCCATGTAAAATTTTAGTTTTTTTATACTCGGGCAGTTAATTTTCGTGTATCTGAACGTCAGTAAACGAATTTTAAGGAAAGAAAACCTGTGGGAGAAATACAAAAACACTTATCTGAAAGTCAGTAAGTGAATTTTCAGGTGTCAGAGACAGAATTATATTTTCTCATAAAAATTTTGAAAAAATTTTTTGTGGCCTTCTTTTGGTGTTTTTTGCACAAAAACGCTTGTTTTTTTAGGGAAACGTTTATATCCGATACACTATAAAATTCTGTTTCTCCAGCATTTTGCTTCGCTGAAAATGCCAGCTTTCAGAGCCGCGCAAAATGAAAACAGTATAAATAAAATGTACATATTCATATATTAAGTATAAATTGTGTTTCATATATAAAGAAACAGAAAATTTTGAAAAACGCCAACTAATTTTGTCAGAGGAGGAAAAATTTATGAGATATATTCGAAGCGAAATTCATCTGAAATACACTATTCCCGATACACTATAAAATTCTGTTTCTCCAGCATTTTGCTTCGCTGAAAATGCCAGCTTTCAGAGCCGCCGATAACGGAAATTTAAAGAAGGAGCAGTAAAAATGGAATCTTCGAAAAAAGAACATGATTTATTATGTCAAAATATTTTGTTTTATGGAACATCTATAATATTATTATACCCGACTCACAATAAATTTCGGCTTCTTTGGCATTTTTGCTTCGCTGAAAATGCCTGCTTTTAGAACTGCACAAAACGGAAATTTAACGTGGAAACAGAGTATATATTTTGCTCTTGCCGGGTTTCAAAAAAAACATTATTATCTGGCATATGTACTGATTTTATTTTATACTGGGTTTACTTTCTAAATTTCTGTTTTATACATTTCTGAAAGCAGGTGTTTTGGCGAAACAAAATGCGGAGGAATGGAGATTTATCGTGCATCCGGTGTATAAATATAAGTTTTGTGTGGCCACGGGAGCAGGCATTTCATGTATCACGAAATGCCGGAGCAGCTCAAATTTATAATGATATAAAAGGATTTTGCTGTGAAAAAATTATCGGAATCAGAAATTTTTGACACAAAAAATGTCAGAAATAAAATTCATTTTTCTGAAGATATTCTGAAAGGGAAGAAGGTATCTGCGGGGATGGTTCTGGTGGGTTTTGGGTGCATGTTATTTTTCGTGGGGTGTAATTCCTTTTCTGCGAAATCTCATAATGCGGAAGGGGTCCGAATGATGAATGCTTCGCGGATCGATGAAGCACTGGACTGTTTTGAGAAAGCGTGTGCCACGGATCCGAATAATCCAGATTCTTTTTATAATTGCGGGAATGTTTATCATCAGCTGGCGAAACGGGGCGGGAATCCGGCGGATTTTGATAATGCGCGTTATTATTATGATTTATGTTTACAGAGAGAGCCGAATCATGCGGAGTGTAATCGGGCGAAAGCGACTTTATTATGTGATATAGGGCGCAGTGATGAGGCTTTTCATATGATCGAAGCATGGGTAAATCGTCAGCCTGCGTCGGCGGAGCCACGAATTGAGCTGGCGCGTCTTTATGATGAGAATGGACAGCTGGGGAAGGCCCGAGATCATCTGAGTGATGCGGTGGCTCTGGATGATCGGAATGTACGTGCGTATACAGCTCTTGGCAGTGTGCGTGAACGGATGGGGGAGAACCAGGAAGCGATTTCCGCGTATCAGCATGCGCTGGCGTTAAATCCGTATTTACCGGATATTAATAATCGTGTGGCGGCGTTACGTTATGCGGCGCCTGGGTCACAGAATATTACCACTCCGCCGATGGGTGATCCTCTGCGGGGGCCAGGGGAAAATGCGCTGGATGATCGTGGACGGACGGAAATGGCGACTCAGCCTGGAAGTGAGCCTTATCGGTAATCAGGAAAAATGGTCGCGTGATGAAGAGAGATTCTCGGTTTATATACCCGATACATTATAAAATTCAGCTTCACCGGCTTTTTTGCTTCGCTGAAAAGCCTGCTTTCAGAGCCGCACAAAACGAAATTTTAAATTGGAACCAGTATAAAAAAGATTACGTCTGAGGCACGATAAATTTCTGTTTTTTCTGTTGGTCGGCATGCAGACGGGGATTTTTGTTTTGCTGCCTGCCAGTACCATGGGCGAAAATGCGTCTGTTTTTGTGGCAGCATAAAATGGAAATTTAAAGTGGAAGCAGTATAATAAATTTTCAGTTAAATAATAAATTTAAGGTAAAATCAGAGGATATGAAATTTTTTTTGACACCGGGGCAGCTGCAGAAAGTGGAAATGGCGCGAGTAGGTGTCGCTGGCCTGGGTGGTCTGGGCTCTAATTGTGTTATGCATCTGGTGCGCAGCGGAGTGAGAAATTTTGTTTTGGCGGATATGGATGTCGTGGCCGAGAGTAATTTGAACCGACAGTTTTTTTTTGCTGACCAGGTGGGAATGCTTAAGGTGAATGCGCTGGAGGAAAATTTATCTCGAATCGTGGATGGGTTAAATCTGGAAACACATGCGGTGCGAATTACTCATCAAAATGCGCTGGAAATTTTTAAAAGCTGTGATATTATCGTGGAGGCTTTTGATGCGGCGGAGGAAAAAAGTTTTTTTGTTCATCTGATGCTGGAAGCGGGAAAAAAAGTAGTTTCTGCCAGCGGAATGGGTGGCTGGGGCCGCTCGAATCTTATGCAGGTACGGTCTTTTGGGGAAAATTTATATGTCTGTGGAGATATGAAAACGGAAGTGTCGCGGACTGCTCCTGCCACATCTGCACGTGTGGGAATCGCGGCGGCCATGCAGGCGAATGTCGTGATGGCGTGTTTACTGGATATGGAGTATTAACATTTTGTGTAAAAATCTCTGAAAAGAAGAATGAGGATCTCTCTGCTTCCCGCGTCTGAACCGTGGGGGAATTCTGTAATCGGGAAAAATCCCGGTGTCTGAACCGTGGAGGAGTTTTGGAGCCTTACGGATTCTTGTTTATACGGGTTCTCGTTTAAATTTCTGTTTTGCGCGTTTCTGAAAACATGCATTTTCAGTAAAGTAAAAATGCTTGGAGAAGCGGAATTTTATAGAGTGTCGGTATAAATTTCTGTTTTGCGCGTTTCTGAAAACATGCATTTTCAGTAAAGTAAAAATGCTTGGAGAAGCGGAATTTTATAGAGTGTCGGTATAAATTTCTGTTTTGCGCGTTTCTGAAAACATGCATTTTCAGTAAAGTAAAAATGCCTGGGAAGCGGAATTTTATAGAGTGTCAGGTATGAATTTCTGTTTTGTGCGTTTCTGAGAACATGCATTTTCAGTAAAGTAAAAATGCTTGGGAAGCGGAATTTTATAGAGTGTCGGTATGAATTTCTGTTTTGCGCGTTTCTGAGAACATGCATTTTCAGTAAAGCAAAAATGCCTGGGAAGCGGAATTTTATAGAGTGTCAGGTATAAATTTCTGTTTTGCGCGTTTCTGAAAACATGCATTTTCAGTAAAGCAAAAATGCCTGGGAAGCGGAATTTTATAGAGTGTCGGTATGAATATCTGTTTTGTGCGTTTCTGAAAACATGCATTTTCAGTAAAGTAAAAATGCCTGGGAAGCGGAATTTTATAGAGTGTCGGTATAAAATGTGTGGGGGGGATGAGCGATTTTTTAAGGATATGAAACATAAAATTTTAAAGGGCATGAAATGTGAAATTTTATGTAAGACAAAAAAAGAGTCGCGTGGTTATAGGGAGGGGTGACCGCAGCGCTGGAGGCGTTCTTGGATGAATAATTTTGCTTCGCTGGCGTCTACTTCGGTAACGACATCTAAATTTGTGTTGACGGAAACATTATGACGGCGGTCAAAAACGGTTACGCCACGAGTTAATTCGCCGGTACACTCCACTTCACCATACATCATTTTACACTGAAACAGGTCAGGGCATAAAAGCGTGAGTAAACTCACGGTGTCTTGAGCGTACATGCGTTCCATTCCCAGATGCTGCCGGTAAGAGTAAAGTGTCTGGGGGATAATTCGTCGGAGAAATTCACCGATTTTTGTGGTTTCGGGCGGAAGGTGAGCCAGGAGGTCATAATTAAAGGTGACGCGATTTGTTACGTCCAGAGGAACGAGCGTTTTTGCCGCGCGGCAGCGAAAAACCTGTCGGGCGGCCACGGGATCTCGGTAAATATTAAATTCCGCCATGGGACTGGCGTTTCCGGGTTCAGTGATCGTACCGCCGGTAATGATCAGACGGTGAACGAGTGTCGAAAGATCACTTTCGCGTGCAAAAGTTCGGGCGATATTCGTCAGAGGCCCACAGGTGAGAATGGTAACTTCATGGGGATATGAATGAACCAGATCGGAAATGATTTTTTCTGCCGGATGGACGGTGCACAGACCGGTGATGTTTTGTCCCAGATCACTCAGGTCGGTGTTCGTACCAAAAGCCCTCTGCTGGGGAAGGTATTTTTCTAAAAGATCCGTCCCCATTCCCAGGCGTGGTAATCGTGGTGGATCCAGATAATCCAAAATGCCCTGAATCATTTTTAATGCCAGGGATGCGCTGACATGTCCTCCACAGGAAGTGATTCCCAGGATTTCGAGATTTGGGTCAAAAAGTGCCAGGCATAAAGAAAGAACGTCGTCTACTCCTGGGTCCACATCCAGTATAATTTTTTTTGCCATTTTTTATGTTTCCACCATAAAGTTCACGAGGATAATATTTTGAAAAAGTAAAGAGGGAAGAAAGGCGAAATTTCAGTTACAGAATAAATTCCCATTTTCTATTTTTGCTGTCCGAAATAAATTTTAGCTTTTTATGCCCGATGCACGATAAAGTTCCGCTTCTTCGACATTTTTGTTTCGCTAAAAATGCCTGTTTTAAGAACCGCATAAAAAGGAAATTTAAAGGAGAAGCAGGTATATTTATCATAATTGACGATTGGCGTGGCGTCAAGATGTAAAAAAAATCACGAAAAAAAGTTCGGGGAGCGTAAGGGATGCTGCATATAAAAAAACCGGATTTTATCTTATACCGGTTCTCGTTTCAAGTTCTGTTTTCACAAGAACACGGGAGCTGTGGTGCGTAGCTCCGAAAGGGGTTTATACCCGTTATACTATAATTTTTTGCTTCTCCGGCATTTTGCTTCGCTAAAAATGCCTGCTTTCTGTGCTACACAAAACAGAAATTTAAAGTGGAACCAGAGTATAAAAAGCGGAAATCTAAAATAGTGTGTGAGTATAAATTCCGTTTTGTGTGACCCAGGAGACAAAAAAGATATTTTTTACCAGACACACTTAAAATTCCGCGTCACAGGCATTTTGTTTTGTAAAAATACCTGGCTTTCAGAGCCGCATAAAGCGGAAATTTAAGGTAAAATCAGGATAAAGTAAAATCAGTACAGTAAAAAAAGGGCTGTGAAGTAAAATTTTACCATGTGGCAGGTAATAAAATATCTGAAGGTGGACTTTTCTGAAAATGTAATTATAAAATAAACCTGATTAAGAAATGAGAAAAAAAGTTGTTTTTGCGAAAATACTGAGTGAAATAGGTGTGTAAAATAAGAATAAACGTCAGGGCTTGTGTGAAAGGAAGAGTTTTTGTGTTTAGATTAATTGGATAAAGTGAAAATTATTATGAAAAAAGTTTTTTTTCAGATGAATAGATTAAAGAGTAAATATCTGTTATTTCGATACAAAAAAGACAGGAACATGAGAATTTTATTGAGTAATTCGCGTGCTTTGTTTCAGGGGAAGCGTGTGAAAATTCAGTAAAAGGAGTAAGTTTAGGCTTTTCATTCTGTGTTTTATATTTTGTGTACCCGATACACTATAAAAATCCGTTTCCCCGGTATTTTTTGCTTCGCTGAAAATGGCTGCTTTTAGTGCCGCACAAAATGGAAATTTAAAGTGGAACCAGTAATATTTTTTGATATATGAAAAGTCTGATACAGAGCTGCAGAAACGGAAATTAAATGAGAATGTGGAAATGCTGTTTTCACGTTAAGTTTTGATTTAGCAGAAGTAGATTTTTGTGTCATGAAATATGTAAAAGCGGAAATTTATCGCGCGTCAGATATAAAATATAAAATTTTAACTCTGAAAAGTTATTTTTGTGTCAAAAAACCAGGAATTTTGGAGCGAAACCTGAGGTTTTTATAATTTTTTTGTAAAATTATAAAAATTTTTCTGAATTTTTAGAGATTTTAATGTTTTAGTACTGGAAAATTTCAAAATACAGGTTAAAATATATTTGTCTTGAATTTACTTGGGCAGTGTGCCTGAGAGACAACTAAAATGTTTTGTTTAGTATGATTTTAAAATCCATTTGGAGGAATCACAATGAAAAAATTAGGAATTTTTGCTGTTCTGCTTAGTATGGTTCTTTTTGTCGGCTGTCCGAAACCCGATACGAAACCCGCCACCGAACCGACGACACCCGCTGAGACGACTGCTCCTGAAGCTGGTACCACGGAAACTCCCGAAACCCCTGCTGAAGAAACACCTGAAACTCCGGCCGAAAATACGGAAGCCGCTGCGTAATTTATTTTGCTGGATAACGTTATACGAAAATTTTTTGTATGGCCGAGTTTTTATAATAATAAGATGCTGATGTTTTATTCGGCATCTTTTTATTTTGGAATTTACGCAAAAAAACAGAATGGTTTTCTCAGGAGGTAATTCTGTTCTGGAATTACCTTTCATTTTTTGATTTTTGGGTGACCGCAAAAGAATATTTTTAAGAATGGTAAAATTTTTGTGGTGACATACTGTAAATTTTGAATTTCAGGCATTTTACTTCACTGAAAATGCCTGATTTCAGAGCTGCACAAAACGGAAATTTAAAGTGGAATCAGTATAATTTTCTGTTTCTGAATGGTTCTGAAAACAGATATTTTTAGTAAAATAAGAATGAAGGGAAAGTGGAAATTTTATAGTATATCGGTGACAAAAAGTGAGTCAGGATGTAAAGAAAAAAAGATTTAATAGATGAAAAAAGTACTCTTTCTCGGTCATAGTGGTCTGTCAGGCGGGGCGGAATACTGTCTGGACACATTCCTGCGCTTTTTGGATTCTGAGCGAATTATGCCATGGTGCTTTTTTGCCACAGATGGTCCTTTGGCTGAAGCGGCCAAAAAACGTGGAATTCTTTCACAGGTAATTACTTTTAGTTGGTGGATGCTTTATACGCCGAGTCTCTGGGAATGGAAAAATCGTCTGAAAATTCCCTTTCGGATTTTGTGGCTTATGTATTTTCTTCGCCGCGAAAAAATAGAGCTGGTTTACACGAATACTCCCTGTCTTTTTGAGGGTGCGCTGGCGGCGTGGCTGACAGGAATTCCTCATGTTTATCATATTCATGAGGTTTTACGTGATGAAAATATGCGGCCGCGCTGGTTTTCACTGAATTTTTTGATGAAATTCGTATGTCGTCGCAGCAGCAGAATTATTTTTGTGTCGGAAGCGGCAAAAGAAGTGGCGTGTGCTCTGCTTCCGGAATCTTGGAAGGGGGAGTTTCAAAAAAAATCACGTGTCGTGTGGAACGCGTCTCGCTTTTCTTCCCGTGACTGGGAGGGGATGAATCGAGAAAATTCACGTCAGCGGTGGGAGATTCCTTCAGATAAAATCGTTATTCTTTGGATCGGGCGCTTTTCACGGCGTAAAAATCCGAAAATGTTTTTGGAAGCGATAACAAAAATGCGACATAAATCGCAGGTAATGTGTCTTTTCGTCGGAGATGGACCGCTGATCGGTGAGGTGCAGGAAATAATAAAAAATGAAAATTTGAGCGAAATTTGTAGGATTCTGCCTTTTCAAGAAGATATTCGCTCATTAATTGTAACAGGGGATCTTGCTGTCCTGACGTCCACGGAAGAATCTTTTGGTCTGGTTCTGGTGGAAGCGGGAATTTACGGAATTCCTCTGGTGGCGACGCGCGTGGAAGGCCCAAGTTATATTATTAAAGATGGAGTCACCGGATTTTTGGTGGATGTGAATGACGCCGAAACTTTTGCGGAAAAATTAGACTGGATGATCGAATTTCCCTCCGCACGGCAGGAAATGGGCGAAAAAACTCGCCAGCGAATTCTGACACTTTTTGATCCAGTCAAAAATGCCAGTGAAATAATGAATATTCTGGATGAAATCCATTCATGAGAGTTCTGTTCTCGGCGCGTGATGAATTTTATTCTTCCACATTTCTTGCTGGATATACTGTTTTCACTTTAAATTTTCGTTTTACACGGTGTCTCAAAAGCTGTTTTTTCTTCCAGAAAACCTGTGAGCGGGTAAAGTTTTGCTGCCGTTTCCCGCCGCGCGGTCCGTTTTTTCTTCGAGAAAACTCGTGGTGGGTAAAGTTTTGCCGCCGTTTCCCGCCGCGCAGTCCGTTTTTTCTTCGAGGAAAACCCGTGAGCGGGTAAAGTCATATAAAATGAAAAGATAACTGGAGGAGCAGAATATATTTTCCGTGTATTTTTTATCTTGATTTCTGTGCAGGTTCTGTTTTAAATATCTTCTTTCATGAGGCTCTGAACACAGATATTTTCGCGAAGCAAAAAAGCCGGAGAAGCGGAAATTTATCGTGCATCAGATATAAATTTCCGTTTTATATGGTGTCTTAAAAGCTGTTTTTTGTTTCGTGAAAACTCGTGGTGGGTAAAGTTTTGCCGCCGTTTCCCGCCGCGCAGTCCGTTTTTTCTTCGAGGAAAACCCGTGAGCGGGTAAAGTCATATAAAATGAAAAGATAACTGGAGGAGCAGAATGTATTTTCCGTGTATTTTTTATCTTGATTTCTGTGCAGGGTCTGTTTTAAATATTTTCTTTCATGAGGCTCTGAAAACAGGTATTTTTGGTGTAAAAAATGCTGAAGAAACGAAAATTCACAGTGCATCATCCGTACTTCGAGGATTTTTTTAACTTTTAAAATGTCTGATTTCATTATGCAGAGAGCGAAAATTTAAAATAAAGACAGAAAATGTTCAAGAAAAGCGTCAAAAGATGTGTGAATGAGAGAATGCACTGGACTGTCTGGATAAAATACAACGAATTTCGCGAAGTTTTCAATTCGGGTAATTGACGCGATTAGTTCAATTAAATAAAATAGATATGTTGATTTATGTAATTTGGAAAACAGATTAACATAATTCATCGCTCAAAATGTTATGTAAATCAGCAGGGATGTTTTATTTCCACACGAATTTTTTAAGGTGTGGAAAGAGGTTTTTAAGGATCCGAAAGAATTGGAGAGAATCATGATGAGAAAAATGTGGACACTATTCTCCGTGTGCGTGGTTATGGCAGCGGTAAGTGTGTACGGCGGGGAGACGAAAAGTCTTCTCGTGGGAGTTCCGGCAGACTCTTCTGCAGAGGCGATTATTGAATCGGATGAAACGGAAGCGAAAGAAATCGTTACCGGTGATGCGGAAGCATATACAGCGGAGAGTGCTGGGGAAGAAGTTATCGGGGAGCCTGTTCCGTTAAATGGCGGTTCGGTTCTGAATGGAACGATGATGGATGGGTGCGTGCCGGAGGTAAATTGTGGAGTTTCGAATTATCAGCCGGGGAATATTATTCCGGTGGGACGCCGTCACTGCCGCCGCGCGCGCTGCTGGGGTTACGGTTATAATAACTGTTATGGTCATTATAATAACAGTTATTATGGAAATGCCTGTACTGTGCCAGCGTGTGAACCTGCGTGTGCACGTCCTGCGTGTGAACCCGCCTGTGCGGCACCCGCGATTCACTGTGAGCCGCAGTTTCGGGAGGTTACCTGCAGAGTGAAGAAACCGGTGTGGCGTGAAGTTCAGAAAGAAGTGACATACTGTGTACGGATTCCATATCAGGAAGTGAAAACACGGACGTATACAGTAAATGTTCCGCGGTGGCAGACTCGGGAAGAGCAGGTCTGTGTGCGCGTGTGTGTGCCCGTGCAGGAGCAGGTTATGAGAACGGTGTGTCGTCCGTGTTATCGGACGGTATGTGTGCCCGGTCACTGTGGCCGAATGAGAGTGTGCCGTGTTATGGAGATGGTTCCGACGCAGGAATGCTGTATGGTAACACGAATGGTTCCCCAGATGCAGATGCGTACCGTTCAGAAACGTTTTTGCACCATGGAACCGCAGCAGCGCACGCAGCAGTATACGGTATGTAAATGGAGAACTGAGCAGCGTACGAAGACGGTCACTCAGAAAGTGTGTGACTGGGTGGAAGAAACGGTCGTGAAAAAGGTTCCGTGTGTCGCGCCGCAGCCTGCATGTCAGCAGCCGTGTGATACTCCGTGCGTTCAGACTGGAAAAGTCGGACATTTTCATCGGGTATGCGGATGGCGCCGCGCCTGTCGCCGTGCGTGCTGTTACGGTTACGGATACGGATATTCGAATAATTACTGCTGTGATGGAAATCTGAATTATAATAATGGATACACCACGGCGTATCCCTATAACGGTTATTCACGTTATAATTATCCCGGAACGGGTTATTATAACAGTGGATATACCACCAGCACGTATGGTGGTTATACCACATCCGCTGCAGGGTGTGGATGTAAATAAAAATGGATTTAATGAACATCAAAAAATTTATATGCGGATTCCACTTTAAATTCCGTTTTGCTCGGCCACGAATTTCCAGCGAAACAAAATGCCGCGGAAGCGGAGATTTATAAGGCATCAGAGGGATAAAATGCTGAAGATGCAGGAATTTATAGGTGCGTCTGATATATAAAATCTCTGTTTCATGTAAAATTTTGTATGAGGTATTATGGTGGCAGATATTCTGGTTCCATGAAATGCAGAAAAACAAAAATTTACATAAACAGGGATAAAAAATTAAAAAAACAGAAAAGGGGGGAGAGCAGACGCTTTCCCTCTTCTTTTTTTTATGGTCGAAGATATACTGAAGAAAAAAGAAAAAGATAAAAATTTTTGGAAAAGTGAATGGTTATGGCGAAATTTTATAGCGTATTCGGTATAAAACGTTACAGACAGAGCCTCATGAGGTGTATATTTTTTGCTTTCCCTGTCCGCTGACAGGCCGGCATTTTCGTTTCGCTGAAAATATCTGTGGTTTTATGGACCGCACAAAATGGAAATTTAAAGGAAAACCAGTTTTATATCCGATGCACGATGAATTTCCGTTTCCCCGGCATTTTTGCTTGGCTGAAAATGCCTGCTTTCAGAGCCGCACAAAACGGAAATTTAAAGGAAAACCAGTTTTATTTAAAGGATCTGGCATATGTTTGACGCGCACACGCATGTATTCCCTTCTTGTACAGAGCAGGAGATGCTGGAAGGCGTGGTTTTTTGCACTTCAGAAGAATCGGAATGGGAAGGACTGTGTGCGCGGATGATGGAAATGAAAGCGCACATGAATGAAAAGCGAAGATTTTATCTTTTCCCACAGTTCGGGGTTCATCCATGGTTCGTGGAAAAGGCTTCAGGACAGTGGATTACTCATCTGGAAATGGTGCTGGCACACGCATGTCAAGAAAATTGGAAAGGAGCAGGTGTCGGAGAAATTGGGCTGGACCATTTTCGTCTGAAAAATGAGAAAGACTGGGAAACCCAGTTATTCTTTTTCCGTACTCAGATGGAAATGGCGTGGAAGTGGAATGTGCCTGTGAGTATTCACTGTGTGAGGTGCTGGGATGTGCTTTTATCGGAGTGTCGCCGAATGGCTAAAAAGAGAAATTTACCTGAGAAAATTATTTTACACGCATATTCGGCACCACAAGAAATGACACGTGCTTTTTATGATCTGGGATGTTATTTTTCGCTTTCGCCGGCGATTCTTGATCTGAAACGAAAACGTTTACTGCAGGTGGTGAAAACTGTCCCCCAGGAAAGATTATTCGTGGAAACGGACAGAACGCCGAAACAAAATATGAAAACAGACGAAATTCTTATGCAGGTACTTCAAAAAGTCGCGATTACTCAAAATATTTCTGAGGAAAGGCTTCAGAAAGCGATTTATGAAAATATGACAAAAATATTTTTGTGAAAATCGGAAATCTGACTTTTGACCCGAAAGATGATAAAATTCTGTATGCCAGTAATATATAATTGTGAAATATTTTGGTGGAAACGAAGATTTACAGAAATATATGCTGTTTCTCTTTTATACCCGATACACGATAAATTTCCGCTTTTCCGGCATTTTTTCGCTGAAAAACTGCTTTTAGAGCTGTACAAAATGGAAATTTAAAGTGGAACCGGTATAAATTTTTATTTTTGCTGGTTCTTAAAGCATACATTTTCAGCGAAAAAATGCTGTGACCGGCCAGTCGGCGGACAGGGAAAGCGGGAATTTATAGTGTATCGGATAAATATGGTGTACGGGAAGTACAAGAATACCGTATTTTTAAGCTGAAAAAGGCAAAAAATTTAGTATATAAAATTTTGAACGCCAAAAAAAGAAGATTTTAAGCCAAAAAATTCTAAAATTTTCAAAAAAATGAGAGAAAATATAAAAATCACTTTAAATTGCTCTTTACTTAAACATGAAAATTTGTCATACATATTTAACATTTCTCAAAAAAAAATATTTTACGGCGAAAGAATCGTCGATTTTTAAGAACCAAGGAGTGTAGTAATGACTAAATCAAAATTATGTTTAATTTTCGGGGCGGCGACTTTAGGAATTACACTGGTGTATTCCGTGTATGCGCAGAGCACACAGTCCAGTGCAGGCCGCAGTGTGGCACCTCCATCAGTCGCGCTGGTGGATATCGTGTATCTTCTTTCAGAAAATGCGTCGATAGATGCACAGCTGGCACAGATAAACGAGAAATACTCGAAAGCCATTCAGGCGGTCCAGCAGGAAAGTGAAGAAATCAAGAAATTACGGGATCAGCTGGCGAAATATAAGCCAGATTCACCGAAATATCGGGAAATTGAGGCTCAGATTCTTGGGAAGGCCAGCGACATGAACGCAAAACAGATGCTTTTAGTAAAGCAGGGCACGGAAGAGCGGATGCGCGTGATTCGTACTGCGTATGAAATGACGCGGGAACATGCGAAGCGCGTGGCGGATTATCTTGGAATGAGTATCGTACTGAATTATGATCGCACTCCACTTCCGGAAAATATTCCTGGATTATTAAATTCACCGCAGCAGTATGAATCTTATATGGTGAATTATTCCCAGTTTATTGCGGCGAAAGCGGTAATTTGGGCGCGTCCAGGATCTGTGGATATTACCAGTCATGTACTGGCGCAGATTCAGCGTGCGGATAAATCGACCATCCGACCTGCGGTGGCGGCAGAAGGTCAGCCTGCGGCGACAGCCGGAGCGGTGGGAGCTCAGGGACAGCCACGCCGTTAAGAAAGTGAAAAGAAAAAAAGCGTGTATTTTGTTTACAAAAATGGGCAGAATACCCGCTTTTTTTATAAAAATATTCTGATTTTACTTTAAATTTCCATTTTGTGATGCCATGAAACAGATATTTTTTGAATAGCAAAAAACCAGAGAAACGAAAATTTTATCGTGTGTCAGATATAAATTACTGATTTCTTTTTTTTATTTTTGTTTCGTGAGATTCTGCTGGCAGAGGCATTCCATATATTATGGTGAAATGCCAGAGATGGGAAATTTTTGAGTATTCAGAGTGAATAATATTTTTATTTTTTATCCCCGACTTGTGCATTTCCTCCTTTAAGATATATAATTATAATATATAATAAAGAAAATGTAAAGAAAAATATCTGTATTTTTGTCCGATAAAATCTCCTGTTTAGAGAGCTTCCCATGACATTTTTTCCGCGCTGCCAACGAACGCTGTTATCTTCAGTCGCTGTGGAGGGTTTCGGGTACTGGTCAGGAAAGGATGTGCGCGTGGAATTTCATCCTGCAGAGGTCGGCACCGGTCTGGTATTCGTGCGTAAAGACCTCTCGGGAAATCCGAAAATTCCAGTTTCTTATAAAAATCGTCTGGAAGCATCTCACCGTACGTGTCTTGCGCTGGATCATGAAGCCAGCGTGGGAATGGTGGAGCATATTTTGGCGGCGTTAACTGGAATGTGGGTGGATAACTGTGAAATTCATGTTACCGCAGCCGAAATGCCAGGAATGGATGGGAGCGCATCTATTTTTGTGGATGCTCTCGAATCGGTGGGCTTTCGTTCTCAGAGAAGCCCTGTACAGGTACATCAGGTAAATCATGCGTTTCGTCTGGAAGATGGAAATCGGTGGCTGGAAATATCACCTCTGAGCCGAGGCGTGCTTCGTCTGGCATATGAGCTGGATTATGGTGCGAATTTTGTTATCGGTCATCAGCATATGGAAGTCGAGTTAACTCCAGAAGTTTTTAAAAGGGAAATTGCGCCTGCCCGAACTTTTGTAACGCTCAGAGAAGTGGAAATTTTGCGGGCGTCTGGTCTGGCACAGCGTGCGACAGAACAGGATTTACTGGTTTTTGGTAATGAAGGTCCGATTAATAATAAATTACGTTTTCCGGATGAATGTGTACGCCATAAACTTTTGGATCTGATCGGAGATCTGAGTCTGACAGGAGGAACCTGGAGTGCCGCATTTACTGGTTTTCGTAGTGGGCATGATCTGAATTATCGTTTCGTTCGTCAGCTGATGCACCAGGAAGAAAAGGGTATTTTTCCTTTTGAAGAGCATGTTTCTGGAGTTAAGAAACCTGTCGTGGCGGTTATGGGCGCGAACTGAAAATGCTGCTGGTTTTATACCCGAGGCGCGATAAAAATCCGTTTCTCAGGCTTTTTTGCTTCGCTGAAGATGTCTGCTTTCAGAGCCGTAAAAAAGGAAATTTAAGGTAAAATCAGTATAAATCTGGTGTACTATAAATTTTTATTTCCCCTGTATTTTTTGCTTCTCTGTCAGAGCAGACTGGACTGAAAATGCCTGTTTTCGTGGCCACATAAAATGGAAATTTAAGGTGAACTGGTATATATATCCGAGGCACGATGAATTTCCGCTTCCTCAGCATTTTTTGTTTCGCTGAAAATGCCGGTTTAAAGAGCCGCACAAAACGGAAATTTAAAGTGGAACCAGTATATTTCTGTCGTGTCACCATTTCTTTTCTTTATGTTTCTTTTTCGTATGGATAAATCGGCAGGATTTTATAGTGCGAAACACGGAAGAATTAAAATGATATACTGATACTCCTTTAAATTTCCGTTTTGTGCTGTTCTTTAAGCGTGTATTTTTTGCTTCGCAGAAGTGAATGTATTTATACCCGATGACACTATAAATTTTGCTTTTCCGGCATTTTTGTTTCGTAAAAATACCTGTTTCAGAGCCGTATAAAACGGAAATTTACACGAGAACCCGTATAAAATAAAATCAGTTATGAAAAGAAAAAACCGCGGAAGTGAAAATTTATTCCGTGTCGCGGGTTAAGAAATTACACGGGAAAACCATTTCTTATGGATAAGATTTTAAAAATGAATTCTAAAAATTTTGAAATTTCTGTGGTTTTGGCGGATTCCTTTCAGGAAGAGACCTGGTATGAATCACTGACGGAAAACATTTCCGTGATTCATCCTGCGCGTTTTTCTCCGTGGGGGGATGTTTTAGAGACAGCATTTCATCAAAAACATTATACATTTCTTGCATTTCATCAGGGAAGGCCTGTCGGAGTGTTACCTCTGGTATATATGAAAAGTATGATTTTTGGAAAATTTCTTATCGGCCAGCCTTATTTAAATGTCGGAGGAATTTTTACCCCGGAAGTGTGTGAGAGTTTTTCACTTTCTCAGCGTACAGAGGTGGAACGGCTTTTAGTGGAAAAGGCAGTTTATTTGGCGGATAAACTGGATGTACGTTATCTGGAATTAAGAAATGAGCATGAGGTCTTTCATCCGGCGTTAAATTATAAACGAGAAAATAAAGTTCTGATGCGTCTGGAGCTTCCCGAGACGGAGGAGGAGTTATGGAAACAGCTTTCGCCGAAGGTCCGGAATCAGATTCGAAAAGGAGAGCGCGCGGAACACACGGTGATGTGGGGAGGAAGAGAATTAGTCGGAGATTTTTATGAAATTTTTGCCGAAATTATGCGTGATGTGGGAACGCCGGTGTACCCGAGACGGCTTTTTGAACTGATTTTAGAAAAAATGCCCGAGACTTCAGAAATATGTGTGGTTTCAGATAAAAGAAAATGTCCTGTGGCGGCCGCACTTCTTCTTCATGGCCGAAAATTAACAGAAGTGCCCAGTGCAGCAGCGTTACATTCTTCTCACGTAAATTGTGCGAATATGTTTATGTACTGGCATCTGCTGAAACATTCGGTGGAAAGAGGACAAAAAATATTTGATTTTGGCCGCAGTAACGAAGGAAGTAATACCTGGCGATTTAAGAAACAGTGGGGGACGCAGGCGCATCCCAGTGTGTGGCAGTATTATGTTCGTCGTGGCGGAATGGATGACGTTCGGCCAGAGGGGTATGGTCTGGCGATTCGCGTGTGGAAAAAATTGCCCGTGTGGCTAACAAAAATGATAGGGCCATTTATCGTAAGAGGCATCCCGTGAGGGTTTTCCTCCACCGTCATATTATGTGTCCGATGTACTATAAATTTTCACGTTCCCGGTGTTTTATGTTTTCTGAAAAGCCTATTTTATGACTGCTCAAAATTTAAAATGGAACTGGCTTACAGATAATTACATCTTTTGGGATGTTTTATTCTGTTTCACTGCGTTTACTTTAAATTTCTGTTTTATGCGGTTCTGGATGCAGGCATTTTCGGCCCAGCCTGCTGCGGGCAGGGAAACAAAAAAGCCAGAGAAGCGGAATTTTATAGTGCATCGGGTATAAAATAAATGAATGTAAGTTTTCATCTTTTATTTTTTTCTTTCATAAATCGGTAAGAAAAGAGGGTTATTTCAGATGAGTGGATTTCTTCATTCCGATTATTTTATGAAAAAGTTTTTATTTCTTATGATATTTTCAAAAAAAAGCATGGGATTAACTTTTTTGTTGAGTGGAACGCTCTTTTGGAGTATGGCGTTCGGAGCGTCCGTTTTCTCGGAAGAAATGCCTTCTGAAAATTATCAAAAAGCGACTCCCCTGTTTAATGCAGCGAATGGTCTGATGGATAATGGGATGTATGAACTGGCACGGGAAGAATGGGAAAAATTTTTGTCGGAGTATCCCATGGACACCAGAATTTTAGTTGCCAGGCATCAGCTGGGGGTCTGTCTTTTTCAGGAAAATGAGTATGAAAAAGCGCGAATTCTTTTTGATGAAGTGCAGGCGGCGGATAAAAATTTTCGGATGCGTGATCAGACACTTTATTTAAAAGGGCTCTGTATTTTTGAAATGGCGAAAAAGGTTACACAGGATATTTCAGAAAAGAAGAAATCGGAAATAAAAGAGGATGTGGAGAAAAGACCTGTCTCAGAGCATGACGAAGAAATAAAAGGGGAAAAGCGAAATGAAGGTGAAGACGTAAAGGAGGAAGGCGTCTTGTCTTCACATTCTGGACAGAGATTTTATTCGCAGGCGGTTCAGACATTTCAGGTTTTGTTGGCAGAATATCCAAAAACACGTTATAAAACAGAAGCGGTTTTTTATCTTGGTGTGTGCTTTCGGCAGTTGGGCCGGACAGAGGAAGCGAAACGGGCTTTTTCTGATGTTATCGTGACCCGGAGTGCCTCTGCGGAAGTTACTCTTCTGGCTTTTTATGCTTCTGCAGAAATCGCTGCTGGGCAGAGACAGTTCCGCGAAGCAGAACAAATTTTAAATCGGTTATTAACTTTTTATCGCCAGAATGAAGGAAACTTTAACAAAAATGATCGTCAGATAAAATATTTACGTCTGCAGGCATTATGTTTACGTGCCAGCGTTATCTTACAGATGAAAAATTATTCTGAAGCGCAAAAAACTTTTGATTCTCTGTTTAGGGATAAAGAGTTTCAGGAAGCGGAAAATTTACAGGCCACGGGTAAGGATGATTATCTGGAATATGGTGTGGATATTCCGATGATTCATTACAGTTATGCGGATACTCTTTTAAAATTGCGTCGGTATACGGAAGCGGAAGAAAAGTTTCGGAAGTTTAGAGAGCGTTTCCCGGAGTCCATTTTACTTGGCCGGGCATTATATCAGCAGGCGCAGGCGATGATTCGTGAAAATAATGTTTGTAAAAATGCGAAAGTAATACTGAAGCATGATCCTCAGATGATTCATCAGTTACTGGAAGAAACGTTTCAGACTCCTGCGATTATGGAAGATGTTTCGCTGTGTAATGCGGCAGGACATCAGCTGATGGTGACTTATTTAGAACGAAAGGATGTGGAGAGCGCAGAGCGAATTTTAAATCGTGTCATGGAAATAAATGAGGCACATCATTTATCTCTGACTCATATTCTAGAAAAAGATCGTGCAGATATTCTTGTTTTGCTCTCAAAAATAGATGAAGCGATTACGATTTATAAAAAACTGGCGGAACAGTTTCGGAATAATGAAAAAATGCTGGAATGGATGGCATTTTCTGCATACCAGGTAATTTACTTACTGGGGAAAGAACAGAGGTATCAGGAAGCTCTGCAGTATGCGCAGGACATGATGGAAGAGGAGCATTTTTGTAATATGCCGGAAATGATCAGAAAAGCCATTCAGCAGGAGGTGGCAGGCTGCGCGTATCGTGTGAAAAATTTTACAGAATCTGGAAGGATTTATACTGATTTACTAAAACGTTATCCTGCAGATCCGCAGGCAGAGCAGTGGATACTTTTAGTAGCGCATGGACTTCAGCTGGAAGAGAAAGATGAAGATACCATTCAGTTTTTGGATGTACGGATAAATAAAATGTTTTCGTCGTCTCTGGCTGTGGTGGAAGCGAAACATATTCTGGCGTATTCACTGCTCCGGATGAGTAAAAAGCTGCCGAAAGAAGAAATTTCAAAATATCAGGAACGCGCACGGACTGTATTTAGTAGCGCGATTCGCCAGATGCAGTCTCTGAAGGAGGAGGAATGTTATTCTCGTGGAGATGTACTGTGTTATGATTATGCAGGTCTGCTGCTGGATCTAAAAAAATATGATACATGTGAGTCATGTCTGAGATATATATTAAAACGTTTTTCGCAGTCAGAAATAATGGATCAGGTCTATTTTTTATTGGGAAGGTGTGCGGTGGAGGAAAATAATCCTCAGAAAGCTGTCCATGCGTTTCGTGAAATTATAGAGAAATATCCGGAAAGTTCTCTGAGGCCGGATGCGCTGCTGGCGATAAGTCAGTGTATGTTAAATCTTGGAGAAGTTCGGCTGGCTCAAAAATATGCGGAACAGTTCGTGCAAAATTTTCCGAAGAACCGTCTGGTGGATATGGCCATAAATGTTCAGGCCGCGGCGGCGATGAATGTGGGCGATTATGATGTGGCGATAAGTGCCTGGGAAAAAGTTCTTCGTTCTGAGATGGAAGAATTAAAGGATCTCCGTTATGATGCTCTTTATGGACTGGGTTTCTGTAAAATGCAAAAACAGGAATATGAAGCAGCGGAAACTTTCTTTCGGCAGTTATTAAAGGAGAATGCACTCTGGAAAGCTGGCGATAAGGTTTTATATCAGATCGGATGGACTCTGATGAAGCAAAATAAGCCGGACGAGGCGCGGGAATTTTTTGAAACCCTGACGGAAAAATTTCCTGAAAGTGAACTGGTGCGTGAAGCACGGTATCAGCTGGCGGTGAATTTTTATCGAAATGGAAAAGTTGTCCAGGCGGAAACTATTTTTCAGGAACTGATACGAGAGAATGCAGAAGACATTATCGCGCTGAATGCTCGACTTCCTTTAGCGTGGATGTTTTTTAAGCAGAAAAAATACCAAAAAGCGAAAGAATATGCTCTTTCAGTTCTGGAGTCCATGGAAAAAACAGAATCGGAGGCTGAGGTTACAGATGTGAAAGAAGAGAATCGCGCGGAGCTTCAATTTTTACTTGGGCAGAGTGAATATTTTCTTTCAGACTGGTCTGCTGCGGAAAAATACTTAACGTTATCACTTCAGGGCGGGTATCTAAATAAAAGTTATTGTGAAGATGCGCTGCTGGCGATAATAAAAGTGTATGAAGTTCAAGAAAACTGGCCGAAACTGCAGCAGAAATGTGAAGAATATACTCAGAAGTATCCGAAATCCTCTCAGGTGACACTCATTCAGTATAAAACCGCTCTGGCGCTTTTAAATCAGGAAAAATTGGCGGAAGCGGAGAAGCTGTTCAGAAAAATTGTGGATGAGGATCAGGGAATTCACGCGGCACGGTCCCTGTTTATGCTGGGGGAAATTCAGTTTTCACGGAAAGATTTTACGGGCGCGATTAAAACTTTTTATCAGGTAATGTATGGTTTCCAGGATGCGGTTTTACAGGCGGATGCTTATTATGAGTGTGCGAGATGCTTTGAGGTGCTGGGGCAAAAAGAAAAAGCAGCTTCTCATTTTCAGCAGCTGATGGAGAAGTTTCCGCAGAGTGATAAAGCAGAAATCGCAAAAAAGAAAATGCGTATATTAAATCGTGATCGGACAAAATCGGAGGCACTCTGAGAAAAGATATGGATTCTCATTTAAATTTCCGTTTTATACGGCTCTGAAAGCCGGCATTTTTGGCGAGAAAAAATGTAGAGAAAGCAGAATTTTATCATGCATCAGGTTAAAAATGAATCGGTAAAGAGAAGGAAAAATGAATGGAAGTGATGTGTGTTTTAAGGAACAGGTTTTAAAATGTATCGTTTTACATGGTGGATTATAATTTCCGTATTTTTCTTTGTTTTAGGGAGTGTGGAAAATACATTTTCCCAGCAGAACCAAGAAAATACCTCGGGAAATGCCGCGGCGGTGGTGTCTGAAAAGGCGAGTAGTCTGGCAGATAAAGAACTGGCGGAGATGAATTTTTCGGAAGAAAAAGAGAATGCATTACCGAATAATGTTCCGGATAAAAATTTGTCAGAAAATGCGAAAAAGGAGAAGGAACATCTTTTGACGATTCTGGATTTAATTCAGAAAGGTGGGTTTTTGATGTGGCCCATCGGAGTGATGTCTCTGCTGGTGGTGGCTTTTGGGCTGGAACGATTCGTCGCGCTGCGAGCATATTTCGTCGCGCCGCGGAGGCTTTTTAATAAAGTGGATGCGTTATCCCGAGAGAAAGCGGATCCTCGGGAAATTTATAATGTCTGCTGTCAGCATCCGTCTTCTTCTGCGAATATTATTAAATCGGCGTTAATGAAAGTTGGCCGGCCTGTGATGGAAATACAGAGTGTGATTCAGGAAGCGAAAGATAATGAGGCGGAAAAACTTTTTGGGAATGTTCGGATTCTTGTTTTGGCTGCGACGATTACTCCTCTGATCGGATTATTAGGAACGGTAATAGGGATGATAGAGGCGTTTATGGTTACAGCCCAGCTAAATGCCGCGACGACCATCGGTGTGAATCGGGCGGAGCAGCTTTCCCAGGGAATTTATATCGCGCTGGTTACCACCTGTGCAGGATTATCGGTCGCGATTCCTGCGGCGATTCTCGCGCACTGGTACGAGGGAAGAATCGTAAAGTTATTTCATATAATTGACCGAAAGCTGCTTCGTTTTTCTGTTTATCTTACAGAAGTGGAAGGACGGGTTCATGTGACACCGGAACAGTATACTGCTTATTATGAAGCGGCGAAATCTGTAAAACGTGGGAAAAAGTCCAGCGCGGATAAGGAACAGGAAAAAGTGCCTTCAGCAGAATCTGATGCTGTCAGTTCGCGAAAGGGGAAGAAGAGATGACGGTAAAATTTAATAAGAGTGTTTCTCTGGCGAATATGAGTCTGACGCCACTTATAGATGTGGTATTTCTTCTGCTGATTTTTTTTCTGATTTCCACTCGTTTTGATGATGAAGAACGTCTGCTGGATATTTTATTGCCTCAGGCGTCCGAAGCGGTGCCATTAATTGCGGCACCTCAAGAATTAATTGTGAATATAAATCGGCAGGGCGCGTTTTATGTTCATGGGAAAGAGTATGGTTTAAGTGGTCTGGAAATGGTTTTATCGGAAGCCTGGGGCGCGAATCCTACTGGAGCCTCGGTAATTATTCGTGGGGACAGAGCGTGTCCTTTCGGGCAGGTGGTGGCGGTGGCGAATCTCTGTAAAAAATTGGGAATCCAGTACTCCACCATGACTCAAGACGAATGATTTTTTTATCGGAAACGCTCGGATTCCACTTTATACGGATTTTCTATTAACTTTCTGTTTTGTGTGGTTCTGAAAGCCAGTCATTTTTCGGCGAAGTAAAATGCCGGAGAAATGGAATTTTATTGTGCATCGGGTGTAAATTTCCGTTTTGTGTGATTCTGAAGATATGCATTTTCCGCGAAGCAAAAATGCTGGCCGGTCTGTCGGCGGACAGTGGAAACGGAAATTTATAGTGTATCCAGAAAAAAATATCCGGGCGCGCTTTAAATTTTTGGAATTCTAGATTTTATGGAATATACTGGTTCTACTTTAAATTTCAGTTTTTTGCGGTTCTGAAAGCAGGCATTTTCAGCGAAGCAAAATGCCGGGGAAGCAGAATTTTATAGTGTATCGGGTATATAAGCCTGGCCGGCGGAGTGACAGAAAATGAAATAGAACGTGGAACCATCATATGAAATTAATTACTGGTATTACCTGCTGGTGGTAACGCCAGAGAATCAAAAACTTTATCGCCGGTTTTCCATTCACTCCATCCTTCACGCCAGAGTAAAGTATCGGCAGCGATTCTTTGTTCGGTCAGCCACTGCCGGATAATGGGGGCTTTCACCGGGCCGAACTGATCTCCAGAAGAGATACGGACATACCAGATGGCATCTGGAGCGTCGGCGAAAGGGTCTGGAAGTTTTGGCGAAAACGGATTCGGAAAAGGTGGTGTACTGGCGGAACTTTTTTGATCCATGGGATTTCCAAAGAAAGGTGCGTCAGAGATATTCGCAGATGGAGCTGGATTTCCTCCATCAGAAGGGAAAATATTCCAGGAAGCAGGATCATTTTGGGCAGTATTTTGAGGAGATGAAGTCTCTGTGTGAATATCATTAAGGTTTATGTTTCCATCTTTTCCGGCAGAGGTTATCGTGGTATTATTAAAAGGATAAAGCCCTTCTCTGCGGGCACGTTCTTCCCATTCCGCGGCGATCGGAAGATCTTTTGAACCTTTTTCTCGCGTACTCTGAAATGGAATGTCCATTTTTGCGCCACATTTTGGACAGATTCCTCGCTGACCAGCCAAAAAAGATTTAACGTTTAATTTATGTCCGTTCGGACAGTAAAAACGAATTCCCATATTTATCTCGCAACTTTTTGTGATTTATACTGAAATACAGTTTAAGACCAGTAATTTCCAGGTTATGAATTTTTGAAAAAACGAAAATTCATAGGTGCATCAGGTGTAAAACAGTATGAAAATGTTAAAAATCAGATTCTTCTTTAAGAACTTTAATTAAATTATAGCAGATAATTCATTCTGTGGGAAGTGAAAAAAAATATTTCTTGAAAAAAGAAGAAAAGATTTTATGAAAAACAAAGAAAATAATAAAAAATCTTTGATATATCGTGCGATTTTTATAAGAGCGAAAATTTTCCAAAAACATGAATTTAAATTCCGTGCATAAAAGTGTGTTTCTGGTATCTAATAAATTTTCATAGGTTCTGTCCATTCCGAAGACAGAGGACAGGCGGGCAGATTTATGGGGAATGTTACCTGGTGAACATGATGAATTTTCGTTTCCGCGGTATTTTGCGTGGCATGAGGAGGCAGACCGGGATAAAAATATCGGATTTTGTGAGCGTATGAGTCAGATTTTAAAGCTGTATGATACTCCCGAGGCACTATAAATTTCCACATTCTCTTTTCGCAGACAGTCTGTCTTCATTTTATTTTGCTGAAAATGTCGCGGTTTTTAGACCCGGTGTTTTATAAATTTCCGCTTTCCCGGCATTTTTGTTTTGCTGAAAATGCCTCTGCTTTTCAGGACCGAATAAAACGGAAATTTAAGGGAGAATCAGCATAAAGAGGGCGCCCGCATAAAATGGAAATTTACTAAAATAAGATGTCTGAGTTAATGATAAAATTTTAGTGCATTAATTATTTGTGAAGTAAGAAAAATGTGGTGTACGAGATTAAAATTTAAATGGAAACCGATAAAATGAATCTGATTTTTTAGGGGGAATGAGGAAGAGGGTTACAAAAATTTTAAATTTATTGGATTTCGAGAATGGGCTCCACTTTTCCTTCGGCGTCAAAAGTCGCGACGAACATTTCGGATGTTAAATTATGTCCCAAAACAGAACGGTTGGCCGCGGCGGTTAAACTTCTGTAAATGAGCCACTGACTGTCGGCCACCATGACCCGGAATCCTCGCGCGATATGTGGCGGGACTTTCTGTAATTTTTGCGCGACAGTTAAATGCCGCCATGTTAATGCACTGTGAAGCCTTTCGTCATAAAGGTCAAGAAATAAAGGAGCATAAAGTGCAGGAAATTTACTGAAACAGCGGTATTCCAGCATGTGATTATGAGAGGTAAAATCCTCTGATTTTGGGGCCAGTTTTCGCCATTCCGGTAAAGCCAGCGGAAGAGCCAGTGCTTTTATTTCTCTTGGGGTGTAAAGAGAAGTCTCAAAAGATTCTGGATTTTCTCCCAGCATAATTCCGGGATATTTGGGAATCCAAGAAGTATAATACAGACCTGGATTTTTTTGTGGAGAGGGAATTTTTTTCTCTTTTGTGGATATGCGGCCAGATATTTTTTTTAGTAATTTTTCAGGAGGTAAAACTGTATCGGCCAATAAAATAAAACCTTCACGTTTTGCCAGAAGGACACTTCGCTGGATGCGAAAGTCACACGTCAGGGGTAATTCCAGTTCAAGAAAATCCACTTCATTATTACTGATGTTACACACGGGAGACCAGGTTTCCGTGGGGAGCAATTTTTCATTATCCCACCGGATGTCAAATTTCCATTCTCCGCTGAGCAGCGTGGTTTTAAGGTTTCCCAGTTCAAGAGGCGTAAATATTTTGTCCCACTGTAACGCGCAGAAAGATTCTTCAGGGTCCCATGAGCCGCGCATCAGGGAAATGGTGCTCCACGGAGAAATATTCGTCGCGTCGGGCAGCGGTTCTTGCTGCACTTTAGATACAGCTTCAGGAGAAGCACCGGGAAGAGCCATAATCGCTAAATTTTTATCGTCGAGATCTTCATCCACCGAAATGGCTGCTGCAAAAAGCGCGGGTGTCTGAAAGCAGGTATTATTCTTTTCCTGTGAAAAAACGAGAGTTCCGTCAGGACGTGTCAGGTGCATGGCGCAGCGGACGGCCCATTCATACTGTTCTCGCGCGAACGGAGTGAAGACGGGTAATTCTTCCGGGTACTCGGCCATTCGTGCCAGAAGGCCGCGTTCCATCCATTTTGCACGGGTCCAGGAGGATAATAAAACACGGGAAAGTGAAATGAGACTGGCATGTGGCATGCCTGCGCCGTCTAAATAATCCGAAAGGGTTTCATGAATAACGTTTTTGGCCTGTGCGAGATGTGTTTCTGCAGATTCCAGTTCAGGAAAGGTAAATGCCAGCGTTAATGGCAGTTCTCCAGCCAGTAAAAGATAATCCAGAGCAGATGTGTCGGGAGAAAGAGACACCGCGTCAAAAGAAATTTGTTGCAGCGTTTCTAAAATGACGGCAGCTGTTTCTTGAGAGAATGTATCCAGAAGTGCCAGTCTGGGTAAGCTGCGCGCCACGGCAAGAATAAGCAGGGAAGAATTCGGATTTTTAAGGGCGTTTTCGGAAGGATAAAGTAAACGGAGCACTTTTTTTCCGTTACCCCAAAATTTTTTTACGGAAGGATTCTCCAGATTTTTTTCATCCGCAAGAATGGCGAGCATGGAAATTTGCTCAAAATTTGTGTGTGAAAGTGTTTTTTGTTTTTGAGGTAATGGTAAACCTGTGGAAGGAACTCCCCATAAAACAGGTGGGATTTTTCGCCAGTTTCCCGGGAAAAGTAAGTCTGGAAGAAGGCTTTTGGCCGACATATGAGTGGAATCACTTTTTGAATAAGGAGTTTTATGAGAACCTGAAGTCATATTTTCCTCAAAATTATAAAATGCCTTCCAGAGCAGTACAGTCTGTCAGCAGTCAGTCTAAAATTAAATTTATGTCCGATATTTGTTGCGCTATTTTTAATTTTTGTTTTTTGCTGCCATAAAAACAGGTGTTTTTAGTGAAAAATACCTAAAAAGCAGAAATTTATAGGTGTGTTTATGGAATAAATTCTGGAGTTTTACACAAAATGAAATACTGGACGGAAATTTATGTAAAACTTAAGTTTAAAATGGATTTTAGAATATGTGGTGTCAGTATAAATACATCTCTTGGCAGAAGCCTAAAATTTATGTAAAATATACGGGTACTCCTTTATATCCACTTTTTGGGGTTTTGAATGCAGGTGTTTTCGGTGAAGCATAAATCCGGGTGAAGCTGAAATTATCGTACATTCAGGTGTAAAATTATTCACGATATTTTACTATAATATTATAAACTTTTGCGCCAAAAAATATATTTCGTGCTGGTATAAAATTTTATGAAAATCGAAAACAAAATAATGATTCTGGTACACTGAAATTTTTGTTTTCGGACATTTATGTGTGTGAAAAAATGCCCTGTGGCAGAGCGGGATACAACAAAAATTTATGCGGAATCAGCACATGATATTAAATTATAACAGAAAAACTTTTTTTGTTTAGGCGCGTTTTAATAAAAATACGCATGTTTTTCATAATTTTTTACCAGTTTTTGCATTAAGATTCATGGTCTGCTGGTTCCATTTCGTTTTTTATTTCGTGTGGTCATTCAGATGCAGATACTTTTAAACGTTTTGAAATACTGAAAAGAGGGAAATTTAACTGAAAAAGTGGAAATTTAGTAGGTGTATCACATAAATGAGCCAGGGAAGAAAGAGACAGGAAAAATGCCAGGTTTTACTTTCATTTTTGTTGTGCTTCACGGTCAGTTTCAAAGAAGTATAAATACTGATTTTACTTTTCATTTACATTTTATGCCGGTTCTGAAAGCCGGTATTTTTAGCGAAATAAAAATGCTGAAGAAATGGATATTTACCGTGCATCGGGTATAAAATGCCGAAAATGAAAATACATAGTGCATCCCTTTGGAAAAAATCGCAGGAGGATTATTAATGAAAAATTCATACAGTGACGCAAATTTTGTCGTTCATACTTTAATTCTGTTTTTTTCTTTATTCATTTTGGGATGTGAATCAGAAAAAATAGTAAGTAAAACAGCTGACGAGAGAAAAACTCCCGCGGTGTCTTCTGAAGCAGGAAATGCGGATGAAAAATCTGTTGGTGAAGAGGCGAAAGCCATAAAAGATTCACTGGATAATTTGTCAGAGAAAATTCAGGGGTATAATGACAGATTAAACGCTTATGGCGAAGATGTTTTGGGAAACACGCTTAAAAAGAAAGAAGAGGGGGAAGACGCTTCTGTGGGTCTGGCAGAAGAAGAGAGTTTAGCGGAAGAAGGTACCGAAGAAGATGTGGACGATTCAGATCTGGATTTAACACAGCCACCGGCGGGTGTGGACGAAGACTGGGAAGAGCCGGAGGTACAGATGGAGCCGATTCCTCTGGGAGATGTGCTGGGAGAAGATGTGTCGAAACTTCATGCTCTGGATGCGAAAATGCCCATCTGGATTAATGCGGAAAGAGACGCTGTGGTGCTGCAGGGATGGGTATGCCAGACGTCCATTCCGCTGGAATTTTTTATGTGTACAGGCCGCGGTTTTATTCGTACTTTACCGTATGAGGAGGAAGGCCTTCCGTCAAAAATAACGCAGTTTATTGGGGCTAAAACACATGAAGCCGTATTATGTGTGGATGTGCGGCCTTCTCATATTCACGCCGGTTTATTGGCGATCGGCGCTGTGCCGGGAAAACCGGTGCGGTTTCATCCAGAATTTCAGCCTGCCACCGGCGAAGAAATTCAGGTCCTTATTCGCTGGAAAGATGCTGCTGGTAATATCATCGAAAAAATAGGGCAGGATCTGGTGAAGGAGGCGGAAACGGATAAAAAAATGGAGATGCCCTGGGTTTTTGCGGGAAGTTTCTTTTATGTAGACGAAGAGGATGAACAGAAAACACAGTATTATGCGGCAGATTCAGAAGGTGAAATTATAGGAGTTTCTAATTTTCCCAGCGCGGTTCTGGACGTACCGAAAGCCAGCTCTTCTTCGAATACGGAAAGACTTTTTATCGCGAATAAAGATGCTCTGCCGGAACGTGGTACGCCGGTGACCATTCTTCTGAAAATTAAAAAGGATAAAAAATAAGGTTTTCGCATCCTAATTTTTTATCTGAGTGCATTTTCTGCTTCCGTAATGTAAAAAACGGAAATTTAAAATGTACTCAGAAAATAAAATATTATGCCTGATATACCATTAAATTCCGATTCTCCGGCATTTTGTTTCGCTGAAAACACCGACTTTCAGAACCCTGAGAACGGAAATTTACAGGAGACCAGTATAAATTTTCCAAAAAAGAAAAATATGTGGGCTTCCACATCATAAAAATCGTGCAAAACACCATATCTTGGTGGAAATTTATATTTAGATACAAAATATGGTGAGAGTCTTGCACTTCGGATTTTAACGGTTATACTGTATGTGATTTATACTTCTGGCGGTGAAAAAGCCGCAGCGAAAGGTAAAAGGTGAGAACGACAAAAATTTGATGAAATTACCTGATTTACACGTAATTCTGTAAAAAGGAAGATGGAACCCGTATTTTCCAGGCGTGTATTTATTCGTACCATGTGCGATTCTATTTAAATTTTATACATTTTGGTCTCGGAGGCGGATGTTTCATGAGACGTACGATAAAATGCGAAAAATTTACTGGAATGGCGGTATCTATGATTCTCGAAAAAAAGGAATTTTTCGAAAATTAGGCGGAATGGTCATGCCATGAAATGCTTCCCATGAAGCATATGGTGTGATGCTGGTATTTCTTCAAAAAATATTTTTGCGTTCATACTTTCGGTGCGATAATACGTTCAGGAGGAATAAATACATGCATTTTGGTAAAAAGCCGTTAGTGGGTTTAAACGCTGATTTCGTCGCTCGTAAAGGGGATCAGGATTCTTTCAGTTTTATATGGAGCGGCTATTATGAATCGATTCAGCGTGCCGGCGGAATTCCGTGTGTTCTTTTGCCCACGGATAATGAAGATGACTTGCTTCAGCAATTAAAAACACTGGATGGTGTGGTTCTTACAGGCGGCGCAGATCTTGATCCCAGACGTGATGGATATGTACTTCATTCTTCTGTCCGTCCCATGTCCGCTCGCCGCGAAGATTTTGACCGAATGCTTATGCGTGTAATCGCAGAAAATAAAATTCCAGTATTTGGAATCGGAGCTGGAATGCAATTAATGAATGTCGTGATGGGCGGCGGGCTTTACTTTCATTTACCGATCGACATGCCGAATTCCATGCCTCATTTTGATCGCAGCTCGACTCTTCATCACCGGCACACTCTGGATGTGGTGCCGGGAACTCTGATGGAAAAAGTTTATGGAGATACAGAAATCCGGGTAAACAGTCGGCATCACATGGCCGTCAGTGAAGTGGCACCCGGATTTCGCGTTTCTGCATGTGCCCCGGACGGTGTAATTGAGGCGATCGAATCTGTAGAGGATGATTGGTTCGCCGTGGGAACGCAGTTTCATCCTGAAAGCTCATCTGCCACCGCTCTGGATCTTCGTATTTTTGAAGAATTTATTACCGCGATCGGCGGTGTGCCATATGAATTTAGTCTGGTAGCGTAAACGAAGAAAAAAATAGAAGATAGGTTATGTGCCCGAGGCATGATATGCTCGATGCACGATAAAAATCCGCCGCTTCTCTGGCATTTTTGCTTTGCTGAAAATGCCTGCTTTAAGAACCGCACAAAAACGGAAATTTAAAATGGAAACAGTAAAATTTTCGCTTTTTAGGCATTTTACTTTGCTAAAAATGTCAGCTTTTAGAGGCGCATAAAACGGAAATTTAAAGGAGAGCCAGGATCTAGATTATATGCCCGATGCACGATAAATTTTCGTGTTTTCTGTCTGCGGACAGACAGGCCGGCATTTTTGCTCGCTGGAAATGCTGGCCTTTTTTGACCATCCAAAACGAAAATTTAAAGTAAAATCACAGTATAAGTGTTTTTTGATCGTACCCATGGATGGGACGCTCTTTCTTTTACGGTGCCGGGAAAGAAAGAGTGTCGATCGAAAAATGCTTACGAATACCTGTGAATATTTTTTTCTGACTCTGTGAGAACTTATCTTATGAATTTTTGGTTTATGCAGCTGCTGATACCACTTTAAATTTTTGCTTTCCGCAGCCGGAAAATCAGATATTTTTAGTTCAGACCTCTGCAGGCAGGATGCACAAAATCCTGTCTGTGTGAAATGTCTGCCTGCGGGAAATGCCTGCCTGTG
>JAUNBR010000124.1 GCA_030527015.1 Planctomycetia bacterium | reverse complement strand
AAAAGTTCCATCTTGTCGCAGGCGAAAACTGAATTTTAAAATGGCATGAGTATAACATGACGCAAGAGACGGTGCGGCGACATCTAAAATTCTTTCTGGAATATCGTATCCTCCGCGTTCTCGGATCGGGAAAAGATAAATGTTATATCTGTGCCGAAAAAAATATCTTTACGAATTTTCAGTTACAGTACTGGGAAATACTCGCCCTGTCACTTCTGTGCAGTGAACAGGTGCAGAATCAGGAAACGCCCTTACTGAACCATGCTTTGTCTGCGCTGGTAAAACTGCGTCAGACCATTCCAGAATCCGTCCGAAAACGACTGGACAGTAACGACTGGACAAAATTTATCATCTCTCCCAAAGAATTATCGACCACGGAAAATCCCTGCACCTTTTATGAAATGACGTATCAGGCACGAGAAAATAAGTGTCCGATTCACATAAAATACGAAAGTTTTTCGGAACGAGACATCATCGACACGATCATTTATCCCTACTCGATGGTTTATTATCGCCGAGCCTGGTACGTTATCGGCCTATCAGAAAAACATCATCAGGTCAGAACTTTTCATGTCGGCCGCATTCATCATCTGGATATTTTGACAGACACAAAATATACCGTGCCGTATGGATGGAGCCTGGATAAATATTTCGGTAACGCCTGGGGAATAATTCGCGGCGCCAAAGATTATCACGTCATCATCCGTTTCCTTCCCCTGGTGGCCAAAAACGTCATATCCACAAAATGGCATAAAACTCAAGAAGCCTTCTGGAACAAAGATGGCTCTCTTATTTTTCACGTAACCGTTTCCGGACTCCAAGAGATCATCTGGTGGATTTTTGGTTATGCGGATCAGGCCGAAGTTCTTCATCCAGAAGAATTACGCGCCATGATGCAGGAGAAACTAAAAAAGATGAATCAGATTTACATGACACCACCCGAAATCACGTAACCCCACCCCTCACCCTCACCCCCACCCTAAAACTCCTCACTCCTCACTCCTCACTCCTCACTCCTCACGCCTCCCCTCTCGGCTCAAAAATTTCCCAGACGCATTATAATTTTCCATAACATCCATAAAACAGAGAAGAATTAACATGAATCATCGAAAAACACCGACACAAAAAAATACGCAGAATCCTGAATCTACTGAAAAAACATTTCCATGGAATCTTTTTTGGAGTGCACTGGGAATCGTGCTGCTGCATTTTATTATCTTTTATCCGTATTCACCCAAAACGCCAACACAGATAAATGATATTATTTTTTTGATTCTTCAGGGACCTGTCGCCGTTTTTGCGGAATACTATCATCCGGTTTACACACTTTTCCTGGCCACTTTTTATGCCTGGGAGGTGATTAGTTTTGTCAGTTTTTTTGTTTTTGGCCAGAGAAAGGCCTTTCTTTGTTTTATCATTCCCTGGGCACTCTGGGCCGCATTTCTCATTTACGCCTGGGAACGTGCCGGAGGTGGGGCTTCTCCTCTATAAATATACGATTATACCTCTTACCCCATACGCTGCCACGTCCTGAGCATTTTTGTTTCGCTGAGAATGCATCCAGAATCACACAAAACGAAAATTTATACTGGCTCTCGTTTAAATTTCCATTTTATGTAGCTCGGAAAACAGGCATTTTCAGTGAAACAAAATGCCGGAAATACAAAAATTTATCGTGCATCGGGGATAAAGGAGAATCAGAATATAAAATCGATTACCTCCGAGAGGAGCAAAAAACAAAAATTTCGGAAAGTCGGCAAATTTTTATTTTTCTCTTTTTTTGAACCGAAACACTAAAGCACCCATACCGAACAGCAGTAACACCCAAGTCGCCGGCTCAGGAACGTCACCTCCCGGTGGAACGTTTAAATAATTCAACTCACCCATGTAAAACGTACTCTGAATTTCATAAACGGTAAGTCCCTCACCCAAAACATCCGTAATGCTTAAAGTCCATTCTCCATTACGATCTTCACCCAAGGGATTTTCCCCCCAAAATGCGTTGGAAGTAAACGTCCAATAAAGGTCATTGCCGGCCAACGTGGATGCAGTATCCGAAAAAGCCAAGATGCTTTCCGTTCCAGAGGGTGACTTCAGTGACATCTGTAAAGTGCTGAGATCAGCGGAGGAAACAGCCAAAGTAATCGCGACGGTTTCCAAATCTTGAATCGGAATGTCCCCAAAAGATGCTTCCTCAAAAGTAGCGGTGATGGTTTTTGTCACACCTGGATCAATAACCACAGAATTCGTCGACACGTTACCGGCAGTCAGATTATCCGTATTAAAAGATTGAGCCGAGACAGGGTAATCATCCGTCGTCATCATCACGAGCGCATTTTGATTTATCATATCGGAAGTGAGATTCGCCGAATTAAACTGCCCTTCCAGAGTAAAAAATGAAGCATAAGTCAATGCAACATATGCGAGACTTTCTGTACTGACAGTGGAAGTAATGGTAACATCCGCCAATTCCGCTGTTTCGGAGAACGCATACCACTCGGCAGTAGCGATGGACTGTTCCGAACACCCCAACAGTGTAGGATCGGAAGCCTTTTCCACCATCCCCGCCGCATTAATTTGGCCGAAACCATACGTATGGGAAAAAGAATTTCCCGCCCCATTCACTGTCCATTTCGTTTCGGCACCCGTCGCGGCCTGGTCAATTTTCGTCGCGGTCTGCACAATCAGATGTTTCATTAAACGGGTGTCCGCGACAATATTATTCCCATTCTCTTCATTATTTTTATTAATCGCTTCCACCGTAAGTGCCAAAACTCCCGACACAATCGGAGCCGCTGCAGAGGTACCGCCAAAAGTGGAATCAGAGTCTCCTGTCACATAACCGGCATACCCCAACGCTTCCGCAGTAACCTCATAACCATCATCTTCATATTCTTGAACTTCCCAAGGCTTATTATAATTTATTCCGTTCGTATCTTCCGTTCGATCAGAAGTTAAAACATCCCTCCCCGGTGCACAGACAAAAACATTCGAACCATAACAGGTAAAATCGGCATATTTTGTATAATTCAAGGAACCAGACCTATTTCCCCCAGTAGCCCCTACGGTAATCACATGAGGATTGGCCTGATCCGCTTTTTTATTGGAGTTTTTACTGTTGGTACCAGAAACAGTTCTTTCATTTCCTGCGGCATAAACTAAAATCGTTCCCGCCTCGTCTGCATTTACAATCGCGGTGATCGCGCTTTCAATTACATCAAAAGAATAGCCATAATTTCCATATCCATAACTCGAACCATAACTATTATTTTTTATTTTGATGGTTCCGTTTTCGTGCTCAATCGCATGGGTAAAAAGGTTTTCATTCCCCTCAGTAAATTGATTATTAAAATCAATACGAAGTCCCGCAAGCGTCGCACCATATGCCGGGCCGTATACATTCTGCTCGGAATCATACGCACCGACGCAGCCGCTGACCGCGACACCGTGTCGGTCACCAGCAGAACCAGTACTAAAAATTATAGAATCTCCCGACCAAACAAGATACGTACAATTATCCCAATAAGGACTGGGATCTGTCTCCGTCCCGGAAGTCCTGTATCCAAAATTATAATTTAAATCCTCGTTCACGCGCCCCGTGAAATGCGGATGACTTGTCTGAAACGAATCATCCACGATCCCCACCGTCACGCCGGCACCGGTAAATCCCGATTTCCACGCGCCAGAAATATTAATCGCGTCCAAATAAGAATCATAAACGATCGGTGCAGACTGCGCCATTAAAGTCGAAGCGACACAAAATA
>JAUNBR010000068.1 GCA_030527015.1 Planctomycetia bacterium | reverse complement strand
TTTGCCGATTCGCCTTTCGCGTCCATTCGCTGGCGCTTTCCGGAGGTGATGTGAGTGAGAAGTATGGATTTCTTCACCTGGGACTTAACGACGGATCCAGACAACCGATTCTCGAACACCGTCCTTTTTTCCGCCACCCCATTTTTACGCGGAACTTCCGTGCCTGAACCTTCCGCGTGATTACTTCTTTTGCATGAAAGCGTTTTTCTTCTAAAACGCGCCAGCTGAAAATAAGGCGTTCATTTTTTTCTTCACCGTCCTTCCCCATGTTCAGACACTCCACGTAACAGAGTGTCTGAACGCTCCGTGGGCGTGGTGGTACAAAAACGGGACGACTTTCCGTGCGCCACAGGGTCTGGACGATCCGCGGCGTGGTGGTACAAAAACGGGACGACTTTCCATGCGCCGCAGGGTCTGGACGCTCCGCGGGCGTGGTGGTACAAAAACGGGACGACTTTCCGTGCGCCACAGGGTCTGGACGCTCCGCGGCGTGGTGGTACAAAAACGGGACGACTTTACGTGCGCCACAGAGTCTGGACGCTCCGCGCGTGGTGGTACAAAAACGGGACGACTTTCCGTGCGGCTGTGGATGTGGCGTTCCGGCCGGGCTTTTGAATTCCACGTCTATTTTTATGCTGCAAAACTTCGAACTGCGCCCCTTCATTCACAGGCTCTGCGATGACGGTATGTAAAGAGAGATTTTCAGATCGTCCGCCCGGATTACGTCTGGCTTCTGTAAGACAAAATGCCGTAAAAGCGGAATTTTATCGTATATCGGGTATAAATAAGGGTTATTTTTAAGGTTAAAAAAATATTAGAGTTTAAAAACTTGCTGGCCATGAGAACGTTTTACTAAACGCTTCATTTCCAGCATGGTGAGAGTCGTCACCAGCAGGTGAATCGGAGTTTCCGTGCGCTGAGCCAGGAGATCCACCGTGCACCCTTCGGAAGGAATGTGCGCAATAATTTTCTTTTCCAGGTCCGAAAGCTGAAGTGCCGCAGGTCGGGTTATTTTTTGCTCCGCGTCACGAGAAGAAGCCGAAATACGCTCCCCGCCAAAAGGGATTTCCGATGAAGTCGGCTCATTTTCGTTGGCCGAAGAAGGACTGAGAATGCTTGGAAGGGACGTAATTTCATCCAAAACATCTTCCACAGATTCAATTAATTTTGCACCATCACGAATTAATTTATGGCATCCAGCCGAAGCGCGCGAGTCGACAGGCCCAGGAACAGCGAATACTTCCCTGCCCTGCTCGGAAGCATTTTTCGCGGTAATCGAAGCACCGCTGCGCAGACCTGCCTCCACGACGACGGTTCCCAGCGACATACCGCTGATGATGCGATTTCTCTGAGGAAAAGTACCCGGACTGGGCGTGGTAAAAGGAGAAAATTCTGTGACCAGAGCACCACCCGATCGGAGAATGTTTTCTGCCAGTCCAGCATTTTCAGGCGGATAAATGTTCACCGCCAGCCCATGTCCCAGAACGGCGATGGTTCGGCCGCCCGCTTCGAGTGCCGCTCGGTGCGCATAAGCGTCGATTCCACGCGCTAAACCACTAATGATGGAAAATTTCGCTCGGACAAATTCTTCGACCAGTCGTTTCGTCTGACGCTGCCCGTAATGAGTCGCATGGCGAGTGCCGACGACCGCCAGTGAGATAAAATCCTCAGGAAGAATTTTCCCTTTCACAAAAAGAATGCTCGGAGGATCATAAATCTCTTTCAATAAAGGAGGATATTCCGGATCATTCATAAAAATTAGCCGAATTTTTAACTGACGAAAACGCTCCAGCTCCGCGTCAATATTAATTTTGTCCACCGCGTCATAAATTGCCTGACTGAGTTTTTCCCCGATGTCCTTCACCTGCTGTAACTGCGCACGGGAAGCACGAAACACGTTCTCCGCAGTACCAAAATGTTCCAGCAGGCGCTGGCGTAAACGCGGCCCGACCCCCGAAAGCAAAGCAAGACGAAGCTCGGCCTTCCTATGTTCCATATGGCGTAAATCTGTCATTATATAAATCAAAAAATTTCAAAAGAGTCAAAATAAAAAATATTCCTACTTATTTTGACATTTTCGCGACAAAATGTCCAGTCCTTTTTTCAAAAGAATATCAAAAAAGTAAAAAATTATGAAAAAATATAGAAAAATTATTACGTGCAAAAATAATTTAAAAGAAAAATTATCGTGTTCCGGATATAAATTGATTAAAAAAAGGAAAAAAAGCACCCTACTCTTGCCGAAAAATAAAAAATAAGCCATAATATATTTAGAGATTTTTATATCCGATACATTATATACCGGTTCTCGTTTAAATTTCCGTTTTCACGAGAACACATGAGCCGTGGTGCGTATCTCTGACGGCGGTTTTAAAGGTGGAAATCCAAAATAGTATAAATACAAAATTCCTCTTCGGCATTTTTGCTTCACTGAAAATGCCTGCTTTCAAAACCGTACAAAACGGAAATTTAAACGAGAGCCAGTATAATTTCACGAAACAACGAATTTTTACTGACAAGATTTTGTAACGTACGAATACCTACATACCCTGATCGCGTAACACATTAAACCTATTCATTTAGTAAAACACGTCGGGACGAAATATCAGTGAAGTGAAAATTTCTCATACGTCGAGAAGTACGATTATTAAAGCCGTATAAATAAAATCGCATATGAGAAAACAGGTCAGGAACTTTTACCAAAACTAATACCATGATACAAAATTCCCTTTTGCGAGTCTCTAAAATCCGTTTATTTTGGATTTTAATCGTTTTAACGCTCTGTTTTAATTTACTTGTGAACTCGGGATGTCGGCAAAAATCGAAAGAAGATCCTGGCAAAAATCCAGCGGAAGAAGTCATTCCTTCGGAACAGGACCGTCCGACACAAGAAATGAATGTTCCCGTCTCCACCACGACAGAGCCGGTACAGCCGATTTTAGATAAGATGGTAAAAGTGTATCGAGAAGCCCAAAATTATCGAGATAAAGGTGAAATAAATATTACACTTCAAAAAAATGATAAACCGTGGCAGCGGAAAATAAAATACCATACGACTCTTCAGCGACCGAATCAGATTCAGATGGTAGTGGACACCACAATTATCCATGCGGACGGAAAAGATTTTTGGGGCTTTACGGAACGTATCCCTGACAGAATCATTCGCCGCGTCTGCCCGAAACAGATTTCTCTTTCAGATATTTTGTGTGACCGCGAAATCTATCTCAGTATTATAAATGTGGAAACGAATCGTTTTTCTTTTTTGCCCCCACCACTGGTTCTGCTGTACGCGAAAGATCCGTTAAAAACTTTTTTTTGTGACGTGGAACCCAGTGATATATCCATGTTAGAGCCAAAGAAATTTGAAGAGCATTCCTGTTATCGTATTTCCGCGAAACGTAAAAATGAAGAGTCGATTCTTTGGATCGACCAGGAATCTTTTCTTCTTCGCCGAGTGGAATTATTCACAGAACATGAAAAAGTCGCCGGAGGTACGAATGTGGATTCCCTTCAGATGTCGATCGATTTTCCTGGCGCAGAAATTGACGTTCAGGATGCGGCCATTACGGCATCTATCACCCTACCTGCCCAAGCGAAAGAGGTTACTCATTTCATTCCTACACAAATAGAATTATTAGGAAAGCCCGTTCCAGATTTTGTATTTACCAGTGAAAGTGGAGCCAGAATAAACGCTGCAGACCTGAAGGGAAAAGATACGGTTTTAGTGTTCTGGTCATCCCGCAGTGAACGCCTACAGCACACATTTCAGCAGATCGAGGAAGTATATCAAAAACTAAAGAATGACAGGAACACGACTTTTGTTTCTGTGAACGTGGACATGCCCTCTGTAACACAGCAAGAGCTGAACCAAATAATGACGCGCGCTGGCACGACGCTCCCTTTTTGGCGTGATTCCAGTTCACAGGGAATGCAGGCATTTCAAATTAAAACCATGACTGGAATTACACTTTTTTTAATCGATAAAAACGGATGTGTTCAGTCATATGTAACGGATTATAGTCCGAATCTGACACAAAACCTCCTCGCTCAGATGCAGCAGCTTAAAACAGGCAAAGATATTTTTCCAGAAATGATTCGCCAGATGGAAAAAACTCAGGAGAATTTTTCCGAAAGCCTTTCCCGATGGATCGAGGAAGATGTTTTTTCTGATCGTATGACTACGATTCCCAGTCCGCAAACAAAAATTGCGGCAAAATCCGCACCGACAGAATTTTCTTTGAAGCCATTATGGCGAAACCATCACTTAAGAGGGCCGCGAAATATTCTTGTCATTCCAGAGACCGGCCAGGTGGATTCCGAGCGCATATATATTTTGGAAAACGGACGCACCGTCGTGGAAATTAGTCCCACGGGTCAGATTCTTAACCGACATGAACTTTCTCTAGAGGAAAATGAATTTTGCAGTTTTTTTATCACTGCGGTACAGCCAGAAACAGGAAAACGGTATTTTGCTGCTTATGGAAAACGTATTTACGTTTATGACGAAAACTGGCAGGCCGTCTGTCGTTATCCTGACATTCCTCTGGAAAAAATCTCGAATGTTATCGCAGACGTCATTTTATCCGATCTGGAAGGAGACGGGAAACTGGCGATTTACCTCAGTTTCTGGGATATAGACGGCATACATAAAATTTCTCTGGACGGAAAATTGGAAAAAACGAATCCTTCTTTAGGTTTTGTTTTCCAGATGGCTGCTCTGCGAAATGCCGATGAACTACTGAAAAATCTTGGAAGTCCTGCACCGCCTCAAAAACCGATTCTTCTGTGCACGAACTCCTCTGGAATGCTTGTTCTGCTGGACAGCGACTTACAGGAAGTTGGCCGAATTTCCGTAAAAAAACGCACTTTAGGATGGATTATCGTTAATGACCTCACGGGAACCATGGCTGGAATCGCGATGGAAGTCGGTTCAAGAAATAAAGCACTGGGATTAAATCGTCAGGGAGTGGAAGTTTGGAGTATGGATTTACCTGACGGACTTTATGCCGGGCCAATCGACCGAATTTTTCCTGTCCGAATTAAAAAACCTTATGATACGAAATGGCAGTGGCTCATTCTTGGTGTGGACTCCTCCATGCATATCGTGGAGCAGGATGGTATTTTAATCGATCATTTTAATTATGGCCAGGAAATTACCGGTATTTCCAGTACCATTTATCAAGATAAACCTATTTTGCTAATCTCCACGGCCACGGAGGTCATCGCGTATGAAGTAATCTGGGAAAACTGAAAACGGATGAACTTTATATAATGGCTCCCACTTTAAATTTCCGTTTTATACTTCACTGAAAGCAGATATTTTCAGCGAAGTAAAATGCCGGGGGGAAGCGGAATTTATAGTGTGCTTCAGGTATAACAGCAGCTTTTTCAGAAAAACAAAAAATGCCGAAAAAACGGAAATTTGAAATCAGACGCAGATAGAAGGATACGATGAAACTTGGAAACTTGTTTTTTTTGTGCATTCGCGCCGAAAGCGTCCCTAATACGGAGGATTTTCTTTCACAGAACGAAAAAATTTCTCTTGACATATTTCGTCATCCACAAACTCGTATGAATTGGGCCGTCGGGCGATTTCTCATAAAATATCTTGCTCGAATTCAGGATGAACTTCATCTCTCCGAGGCGGCCGGTGACGGTGTTTCGAGCATATCGGAAACGTTAAAACAGTCAAAAACGTTCGGAGAATTCGGAGAAAAGACGTTTTCCGACGAAAGCATTTTTACTGATTCCCAGCACCACCTTTCTGGGGATATTACTTCACGATTTTTGCAAGATGTCACTTCTGGAAATTTTAATTTCGACTTTTGCCGCCAGTGCTCCGTCATCAGTAAAACCGCCAGCGGGCACGGTGGCCGTCCGCGTCTTTTCGACGAAAATAGCCAGGCGCGAAAACTCTATTTTTCACTCACGCATTCCGAAAATCATATCGCCGCGGCAATGAACGTCACCCGCCCCGTGGGAATCGACCTGTGCTGCCCTGGCTGCGTTACCGAAGCAGTGACACGTCATTTTTTCACGGAATCCGAACAGCGTCTTGTACGTAACGCCACCGCGCCAGAACTTCTCGCCGCGATGATCTGGGCTTCAAAAGAAGCTGCCTATAAAGCCTCAAAAGACAGCGAGGAATCCCCATTTTGCCCGCAAAAACTCGAGTTTTCTTTTCTCGGCGATCATCACGAACCAGCGGAAACCTCAAGCACCGGGATCATTCGGCGAATCGGCACACCGAAATCTTCCTCCACTTTTCATATCAATTTTTGCAGGCCGTTTTCATATGTCTTAGCCATCACCGAGTCGCCGTGACTCACTTTTTCACGATGAAAATCGAAGTGCAGATTTTTTATGTTTTGCATACATATTCACAAAACCCCACGGGCCGGGACGTTATGGAAAACATATACCCTAACACTATAAAATTCCGCTTCTCCGGCATTTTTGCTTCGCTGAAAATACCCTCTGGGTTTCAGAGCCACACAAAACGGAAATTTAAAGTGGAAACAGTATAAATGTAAAAAATCATTCTGTTCCAACTGTCCCAAAGATGAAAAACTTAAAGCGATTCTATTTTCATTAAAATTTTTTCCGCGATCATCTCGGCCTTCAAACCGAATCGTTCTAACAAATATTCGTAAGTCGCAGCCTTCGTGAAAGTGTCCGGTACGCCGATAAATAATTGCGCAGCTTCCGAGGAAACAGTACTTTTCACCTCGGCCACGGCTGACCCCAGACCGCCAAGCGTATTATGTTCCTCGACCGTCACGATCAATTTTTTCTCGCTGGCGACACGTATTATCGTCTCGGCGTCAATCGGTTTTATCGTATGCATATTAATCACCTCGGCCGACACGCCACGCGTTTCCAGGATCTCAGCGGCCATAATCGCCTCTCGAACCATCGTGCCTGAAGCGATGATGGCAAGATCCTTTCCTTCGCGCATCGTGACGGCCTTTCCGATAACGAACTCATATTCGCTGTCATAAACAGAGGCACAGTTCAGACCACCGGTTAAACGGATATACATCGGCCGAGGATCCGCAGCTGCTGCCCAAGCCAATTTATACGCTTCCGTCGCGTCCGCGGGTGAAACCACCGTCATGCCGGGAATGGCGCGCATAATGGCCAAGTCTTCAAAAGCATAATGCGTGTTCCCAGACATTCCCATCACCATACCCGCCGCGCTTCCGACGACTTTTACATTCACCTGCTGATAACCCAAATTATGCCGGATCTGTTCAAAAGAACGCATGGCAATAAACGTGGCGTATGTCGTAGCGAAAACGGTATTCCCTTCTTTCGCCAGCCCAGCCGCGATTCCAAGCATGTTTTGCTCAGCGATTCCCACGTTCACAAAACGCTCCGGAAACGCATTTTGAAAACGCGCCAGGCCAGAAAGATCCGCCAAATCAGCGGTTAAAACCCATACGAGAGCATTTTCCGCCGCGATTTCAGGAAGAGCCACACCGAAGAAAGTCCCTCGCTGCCCAAGTCTCGACCAAATTTTACAATTTATTTTTGATATATTTTGCATGATTTTTTATGAAATTTCTTCCAGTGCCTGATGATACAATTTTTCAGTCAAGACTCCATGATGCCATTCCTTGGCGGATTCCATGAACGAGACGCCCTTCCCTTTTATCGTGTCCGCAATAATGGCGCACGGAGCTCCGGAAATCGGTTTCCGAGTAAACGCCCCATAAAGTTCTTGAACATCATGACCGTCCACCGAAATGACATTCCATCCAAAAACCTCCAATTTTTTATGCAGGGAACCAAGATCCATAACCGTCGTCGTGTTCCCGTCATACTGTAAATGATTCCAGTCAATAATCGCCGTCAGATTATCCAATTTAAAATGCGGCGCGGACAAAAACGCCTCCCAGTTCGACCCTTCGTCACACTCACCGTCTCCCAAAAGCACGTAAACTTTATTCCCACGGCCTTTTCTTTTCGCGTCAATCGCCATTCCCAGCCCGACTGAGAAGGCCATTCCCAAACTGCCCCCAGAATATTCGATTCCATTTTTAAGAGAAGAAACCGGATGCCCCGCCAGCTCCGTGCCGTTTTGTTCGAACGAATCCAGCGCTTCCCGTGTGATAAATCCCGCCTCATGCAGCGCGGTATAATACGCCAAAACACAGTGCGCCTTACTGACCAGAAACCGATCACGTTCTGGCCATTCTGGTCGCGATAAATCGTACTTCAAAACACCACGGTAAAGAACAGCAAAAATTTCCATACACGAAAGCCCGCCACCCAGATGCGCACCATTCGCGCCGGCGTGAAAAGCCATTTTCAGCGCGTTTAATCGCATCCTCTTGGCCATTCGACGCATATCATCATATAAGGATTCCATTTTTTTTCTTTTCCTTCCCGTGAAAGCGTGTTTTATCTTCCGCCATCCACTCTCAAAATTTGCCCCGTGATAAAAGACGCTCTGTCCGACGCAAGAAACGCGGTGGCCTCCGCGATTTCTCTTGGTGCCGCGAGTCTCTTTAAAATCGTTTTCTCTACTTCATTTTTTCGAAGTTCTTCTTGCATTTCATGAACCATGTGCGTCTCCGTCAGACCAGGTGCCACGGCGTTTACTCGAATTCCCTGCGCTCCGAGTTCACGTGACAGTTTTTTGACTGCACCAATAATCGCCGCTTTCGACGCAGAATATTCCAGCTGGGCAGGATCCCCGTCTAAACCCGCAATCGACGAAAAAAACACCACACTTCCTGATTTCTGCCGGGACATAACACGTGAAACTAACTGCGTGATAAGCATCTGAGAAAAAAAATTCACCTCAAAAACCCGCCGCATCGTGTCGACGGACGTCATCTGAAAAAGCGCATTCGGGGAAATGATTCCGGCATTATTCACCAAAATATCCACCGTTTTCTTTTGAGAAAAAATCCCTTTTAACCCCGATTTTATTTCGTCGTGATTCATCAGGTCAAAATAACACGGATAAATCTCGCAGCCGGTTTTTTGAGAAAGTTCCTCAAGTTTTTCTTCATATTCATCCGAACGTTTTCGCGCGCAGGCCCATATCACCGCGGCACCGTCAGACGCGAATGTTTCGACCAGCGCGGCACCGATTCCACGATTACAGCCTGTGATAATGGCGTTTTTTCCTTCAAGAAGTTTCATTCACATTCCTTTCCATGCTGCTTACCTTAACTGACGATACACCATGAATTCCCGCGTCTCCACCAGAATTCAACAAAAATTTAAAACGAAACGTCTATTACGCGCGAAAGGGTTTTTATAATGTCGTACCCATCCCAAATCACGCCGATATTCAGAGCCTCACCAACTTTTGTGATTCTGTCCACACCCATGGCTCCCTGCGCCAATAATATTTCGACGATCCGCCCTGCATCCATTCCAAAACATGTCACCGTCTGAAATTTTCGATTTATAAATGGAGTTAACTCTTCCACGGACGTAACGGCCTTTTCATAAAATAAACCGAAACGTCCACGAAGTTCTGATAAATTTTCTGGAATCCATGATAATTCGGCGCGCCAAAGTTTATTCGAATGGCGAATCACAGGGAAAATCCCGGAAAAATTCATGTAGTTCGAAAAGAGCCGCGTCAACTTTTCCACCGCGTTCACCGGCGGTAAATCATACCTTTCCGCACGCCGATTCACCGCGTTCCAAAAACGCGTCTGTGCCTCCGAGACATTTTCACCCAACCAAAATACGACATGCGGCGACGAACACGCATTTTGATCCATTAAATACGTGTCATTATAAAAACCGTCCACCAGACGGGTAAGCTCTTCTTCCGTGGCACGTAACACGGCCATGGTGTCCAGCAGACAGAGTGAATAACGGTCACGAAAAAATATTTCGGTTCCGCCAAGACGAATCGGAAAACGCTGAATGTGACGCACGGTTTCGTCACCACCCCAGATGATTCTCGTATCCGCGGCAGCAGAAAAAAAAGCCGTGATTTCATCATTCCGCGGATACTGAACGAACGCCGTCCGGCAAGCGATTTCTGGATAAATCCCTTCCGAAAACATGGCGTTTATCACTCCAAGGATAATTTCCGTCTGCATGAAATTCCGGGACGGTACTCGAACAAGATTCGCGTTTCCTGCCAAAAGACCGAACACATACGAAAACGCAAAATTTACAGGAACGTTAGACGGCGCGACATGAAACGTAAGCCCACGCCCCAGACGTGCTTTACCGTCTTCATAATCGGCCTTCACTTTCACAAGATTCGCTTTACGGCACCAAAACGAAAGCGCCTGAATATCGGGAAACCTGCGCGCGGCGGGATCTTTCCTTAAACGCCGTGAAAATTCATTCAAAAAAGTACAGACCGACTCGGCATATGGTACCCATGGCTTAAAACTTTCAGATAAAATTTCATCCGAACCGACCAGCCACTTTACCGTTTTCAGGCATTCCGACGAAGGACGTGACACAAAATTCCCCGGTGTTTTTTCTTCCTTAATACCACCCGTGACCGCCTTCAGGGAATACGTATCAGAACATCCGCGCACTTCAGCGTTTTGAACTCGTCCGTAAATTTTAAACGTCTTTCCTTTTCGCCCACACGGACACTCATCCACGCCGGTAATTTCACCTTCATCTTCCGACAGTAGACTGTACCCTGGATAACTCCAGGGTAAAAGCGAAACAAGCTGGATTAATCCGCGCTTTCCCACCGGACAAGAAGTAAAATCGGAAGGATCACGAATAATGACGTCCGAAAAAATAGACGCGTGCAGCCGTCCGTGCTCACATTCCATAAAAATGGAGCCCGTCTGCTCCACCATTCCGTAATAATTATAAATTTTTCGAATTCCGCATACTTCGTGCAGTTTTTGCTTAAACGTCTCATTATCGACTGCCTGCGCCAACAGTTTTTTCCATCCGCCGCCATGGAGCATAATGCCATTTTCCAGAGGCAGTTTCCGACCTGTCTCCGCCAAAACGCGATAAAAATGTTCCCAGATCATATACGTAAATCCAAAAATGAAAATATCACTTCCGGCGTGCTTTTCCAGAAACGCGTCGATTACCGTCCAGTCTGGTTTCATGTTTTCGTCCAGCGCGTACACCGCACCACGTCCAAGCAGGGAAAAACCCAGAATGCCCGCCCCGCGTGCCGAAAAAAGATTTCGATTCGTGACTGTCGCTCGGGAATCGATAATTAGCATCGGCAGCCGTTTCGGACCCAAAAAATCCGCGCAAATTTTCATCAAAACTTTCGACTGATCGGCACTCGTTTTTTTATCTAAAAATATACGGGAAGGAACTTGGCCCGACGTGCCGGAAGAAGTCATGGTTTTCACGACTTCCGACTCCTGGACGCTCCGCAAAGAAAAGTCCTTAAACAGGCGTACCGGCAAAAAGAACTCCGTCTCATCTGAATTCTCGTCAAAACCAGGATTTTCAAAAAATCCATTTCGCGCCCGCCGAAACGCTTCACAATTTTCCGTGTGTCGACGCGCCAGATCTTTGAGTGCCTGAGAATAAAAACACTCTTTCTGCGCCTGAGGCCAGCTGAACGGGGGAACATTAAGAATAGAATCCAGTGTAAACACGATGATTTTCACTCCGGTAAACGTGAATATAAAATTTTTCCCGATTCATTCCGTGGAATCTGCGGAATCGAAACGACCGTAAAAGCAGAATGGTTTAAGAGAGTTAATTCCGCCACGAGTTTTCGTGTCGCCACGGTATCCGTTCCCTCTTCGACATAAATCGTCATGGCATCATCTTTCCCCGCGCAGGCGGAAGAAATTCCGCGCCGTAAAAGTAAATCCTGAACTTCATCCAGACTGATTCTATACCCGATACATTATAAAATTCCGCTTCACCGGCTTTTTTGCTTCGCTGAAAAAGCCTGCTTTGAGAGCCGCACAAAACGAAATTTTAATTTGGAACCAGTATATTTCCGAATATTTTCAAAAAACGCTTTTTCCTCCCGACGACATAATAAAAACCCTCCGTATCCGTTTTCGCCACGTCACCCGTTCTTAAAACACCATGATTATCATCTCCGCGCGCCAGGTCTTCTCTGCATTCCGCGTACCCCAAAGATACATTCTTTCCTCGGTAACACAGTTCGCCAGGTGTTTCAGACGAGGTAATCACCGCACCCTCCTCGTCCGTAAGAAAAAACTCACCGCCAGGAATCGCGATTCCGATACTTTCCTCCCTGCCCTGAAGTTTCTCCCTCGGCATATACGCCATGCGCGCAGTGGCCTCCGTCTGACCGTACATCACAAAAAATTGAATCCCTTTTTCAGCGCAGATTTCTCGAAATTCCTTCACTAAATCCGCAGATAAATGCCCTCCTGCCTGCGTCAGATACTTTAAAGAAGGAAGATTCATCCGCGAAAACCGCAGTTTCTTCAGCATTTCATAAATGAATGGTACACCGCCAAAATTCGTCGGCTCCGCCGTTTTCACTAAATCCCAAAACTTCCTGTCCACCAAAGAAGCCTCTGTCAAAACGAGAGAACCACCCGCCAAGAGATGCGAATGAATGATCGACAGACCATAAGAATATGTCATGGGAAGCGTCGTAATCGCGCGGTGAGAAGCGTCCATCCCCAAATACTGAATAATCGAACGGACGTTACTCTCCAAATTTTCATACGACAGACGCACAAATTTAGGGCTTCCCGTGCTGCCTGAAGTGGTAAGAATCACCGCCAAACGTTCATATAAATCCCGAGGATGACTTTTTAACGGAATCAGTTCATACTTACCATCCGACACAGACGTCACCGGCCGAAAGATAAAATCAGGCTTATATGCTTCCATTAATTTATGAACCGCATCCGCCTGCACAGCGGGATTAATCATCACCGGCACCACGCCTTTACGAAGAAAGCCGACGTAACCCGCCAAACATTCCGGCACATTACTGCCCATAAAAAACACCCGTGATCGAGACGTCACCCGTTCCGCAAAAATGCCCCCACACTTCAGCAGCCATTCATAAGAGTATAATGCTGGCCATCCGCATGAATGACCGCCACGTGATCGGCGTAAGATTCAAAAACAGGAAAAAACTCATGAAATTTGAATGTCGTATTTAGCTAATAATTCTTTACCTTTATCATGAGAGAGCTAAAATCAAAATATCTTCTGACTCGAACATAATATCAAAACTTCTTCCAGCTCAGTAATCATCGACATGTCCGAAAAAATCCCAAGCGAGAATGTTCTGATACGTCAATTCGAAATCAGATCAGATTCAGTTAATACGAACATTCCATTAAAATTTTATTATACTTCTCTAAATTATCCAACATAATGGCAAGTTTCTTACCCGTATCTTGTTCTCCCTTAAATTATCTTTTAAGAATCTTTGAGGCAGGTATTTTACATGCCTCAAAGCTTCCGGGAATGAAAATTCATATGCCATTTACACCTTAAATCTCTGCTTAACGTGGCCATAAAGCAAAGATTTTGTATATCAGAAAAAACTCAAAATGAAAATTTATGCTGTGCCCGTGATAATTCACAGCAAGAATAGAAATTTCAAAAAAACAGGTTAAACACCCTTTCCAACAATGATATTCCCCAGCCGGAATGAGGACGCCGCCCAACTTAAACCGGCACCGTATCCCACCAAAAGAATCCGTGCCCCCGGTCCACAGCGCCCAAGACGAATCGCCTCGTGTAAAGCCGCAGGAAGAGACCCACCGCTGAGATTACCAATATTTTCCAGACAATAAAATCTTTTTTCTTCCGGAATACACAAAATTCTATAAAGCATGTTGACGATCATTTTATTTGACTGATGGAACAAAATCAAATCATAATCCTCAAGCGACGTCTGATATTTTTCGCATATTTTTTTAAGAAAACGCGGAATCGTGTGAATCACAAAATGAAAAACCGCCGTGCCGTCCATATGCGAATAAAGGGAGGTCCGCACGTTTCCAAAACCATCCACCGTTTCCTTTATTTTGTCCTGCTGATACGGCATTCGGCTTCCGCCCATCGGAATCTTAATCCGATCTTCCTGGGAACCGTCCACGCCAAAATCAAACCATTCAAAAAACACCTGATTTTCCGCTGCCGGCTCCACCAGTACAGCGATCGCACCGTCTCCATGCAGCGGAATTTGAGAACCGTCCTGAGGATGGATTAACTGCGTAGTAGCATCCGCGACAAAAGCTAATATTTTTTTATGAGAACCGCTAGCCACCAAGCCGTTACAAACATTCATCAGATGAATGAACGACGGACATGCCTGCGACATGTCAAAAGCACACACATCAGATGCCAGCGACAGCCGATTCTGCAAAACGCAGGAAGTCGTCGGCGACCTGAAGTCCGGAGTCTGCGAACAATAAATAATCGTGTCGATCGAATGACGGTCTAAACCTGTTTTCTCAAATAATTCTTCCGCCGCCAAGACCGCAATATCTGACGCCGATTCCGACTCAGACAGAACGTGCCGACGCTGGATCCCGATCACTTTCAAAAAAGATTCCATATTTTCCGCTGGAAAACGCCGTAAAATTTCCGTGTTATCCAATATTTTTTCCGGAACCGCAAAAGTCATGGCGCGAATCGCCGCGTTTTTTAACATATGATTTAAATCTCCTTTAACTTTTTGAAGCACAAGCGGCGAACTCCCTTCACCACACACCGCAGAAGGACAGCGACGCATAAATCTGCGACGCGCTAAGTATAAACTCATTTCATGCATGCATCCAAAATATCACGAAGCGTCTTAAAATCTTCTAATGACATATCCATTAACGGCAAAATATTATACACTTCTGCCAACTCAGCAAAAAGCTGCGCCTTTTTAATACTGTCGATATTTAACTCTGTCTGTAAATCCGCGTCAAGACTTACCATTTCCACCGGATAACCCGTCTGCTCCACCACGAAATTCACAAAAAAATCCGCCAATTCATTTTCATCCAGACCAGAATCCTCCACCGGCACCGTGGGATTTTTTACCGCCGCGGAAACCGAAGAATTCGTACCTCCTATTTTTTCCAGCAAATAATCTCTTATCGTCCCGAGCGTCGGGAAATCGTCCAGCGTCATATCACTGTCCGCCTGGGCAGTCGTGTCTACAAAATGAAATTTCTCATTCAGCTCACCCAGCAGCTGTGCTTTTTTAATACTGTCGATTCCTAAATCACCCTCCAGATCCGCCTCCATGTCCACCATCTCTTCCGGGTAACCCGTCTGCTCCACCACAAAATTCACCAGCAGAGATTCCAGCTCCGATTTCGTCGGCATCACGGCCGAAGTTTGTTGTAAAGCAGGTCCAGAGGAACTCTCTTTCACTTCACTTTTCGCCGAACACTCCTCACTTTTTTCACCTGTCACCGTGGGATTTTTTACCACCTCAGAAACCGGGGCACTCGTACCGCTAACTTTTTCCAGCAAATAATCCCTTATCGTCCCGAGCGTCGGAAAATCGTCCAGCGTCATATCACTGTCCGCCTGGGCAGTCGTGTCTACAAAATGAAATTTCTCATTCAGCTCACCCAGCAGCTGTGCTTTTTTAATACTGTCGATTCCTAAATCACCCTCCAGATCCGCCTCCATGTCCACCATCTCTTCCGGGTAACCCGTCTGCTCCACCACAAAATTCACCAGCAGAGATTCCAGCTCCGATTTCGTCGGCATCACGGCCACCACCTTCCGCGAAACCGGTTCCGTAACACTCTCTTTCACTTCACTTTTCGCCGGATATTCCTCACTTTTTTCACCTGTCACTGTGGGATTTTTTACCGCCGCGGAAACCGGGGCACTCGCACCGCTAACTTTTTCCAGCAAATAATCTCTTATCGTCCCGAGCGTCGGGAAATCGTCCAGCGTCATATCACTGTCCGCCTGGGCAGTCGTGTCTACAAAATGAAATTTCTCATTCAGCTCACCCAGCAGCTGTGCTTTTTTAATACTGTCGATTCCTAAATCACCCTCCAGATCCGCCTCCATGTCCACCATCTCTTCCGGGTAACCCGTCTGCTCCACCACAAAATTCACCAGCAGGGATTCCAGTTCCGATTTCGTCGGTGACGCAGCCACCACTTTCTGTACCTTCGGCTCAGCCTTAACCGGCTCCACGGAAGGCGTCTCAGCCACCGCCACGATTCTTTCCTCCGCACGGAAAACCACCTCCTTCGACTCAGGCATTTTCCTTGGCTTCTCTTCCAAAACGGTGCTTTTCACCACAAATTTTTCCGCCGCGGCCTGCCGCATTTTTTGCCGCCGAACTTCCGTCGCATCAAAATAAAAGATTTTTCCCATTCCCTGATTCATTTCATTTCCTCCTGATATGTTTATTCTCAAATTATTATATTCATTCTCGTTTCATTTAAAATTCCCACTTCACACGGACAGTAAAACCAAAAACGTTAAACGGTTCTCATTTAAATTTCCGTTTTATACGACGCTTATCGCAAGTATTTTCAGCGAAGCAAAATACCGGGGAAGTGAAATTTTATAGTGTATTAAGACAGATACTTTATAATCGTAATACTCAGGTGTACATCTCCTTTTTTATATTCAGCTCGTCACCGTTTTCGCTTTTACATTTTTTGGAAACGTGAAGCCGATTCCCAAAACCACACGAGACAAAATTTAAAATGGAATCCGAACATCCGCCAAACAGAGACAAACCATTTTTATACCCCTTATTTTTCACCTATATTCACAAAGCAGCATAATCGGTCTCCTGTCAGCACACCCATGTTCGCATTCGGAGGAATGACTTTTTCTTCAGTCGGCAAAGCTATACTTTTATATCGGAGATAATAAGGCGCTGGATAATTGAAACCCGGAGACTTTACCCACTTTCCACACCTCAACTCTTGAATAACCGTTAAAATCGAAATCATTCCTTCCGTGAGAAAAAAATTTCCAAACTGATTCGTGTTCGCGCCTAATTTCACCGGCGGCGTTTCCGGCGCGATTTTATCTTTTGCCTGGCTAATTCCATATACGATCGGAGCATCCCTAAATGCCAGTCCATTAAAATCTCCCTGAATAAATTCTGGAAAATGATTTTTCTCTGCACCCGCACGAGTAATCGCTTTTTCGACATTCGGAACCGTTTCCTCCCCGGCGCAAAACCCGATTCCAGTAATTACTGCCTCGATGCAGTCCCCGTCACGAAGTGCGTCGGCATACCGCTTCAAAATCAGCACGCCGCACCCTTCTCCCAAAACATATCCATTCGCCCTGGCGTCAAACGGCGAAACACTCGCATCTTGGGCCCAATTACCTTCTTTCACAAGTTTATCAATCAAAGCGGGAGAAAAATCCTGCTGCCCACTTATACAAATCATCGTGTCGTTCATCCCGGAAAGCAGCTGATCGATCGCGCAGAAAATCGCCGCGCCCGAGGAGGCACTTTCGGATTCCACCGCGACCGCCCCTCCATACAAATCAAAAGTTTTTGTAATCCTCGAGGCCAAAGCACTGGGTGTGAAAGACCCCGTCTCGTCCAGCAGCGCCGGCATTTTCTTATGCAGAAAACTGGCAAAATCCACGAGAATCTTCTGAATTTTCATCTCGTCTATTCCCCGTTTCTGAAGTTCCTGACGCACAGACGCTTCTATCACCGGTAACCAAAGAACGACATTCATCTGATCCGCAAAATGACCGCCAAAACTTGTCCCCACCACGACGCCCGCACGCCGACGTGAAGAAGCACAAGAAAAATCTAAACCTGAATCCGCCAGTGCCTCATTCACCGCGTCCAGCATCATAAACTGAATCGGACTGGCATTCTCCACCTGTTTCGGCGGAACACGATTTTTCTTCCAATCATAAACGTAATGATCGATCACCGCCGCCACCGGCGCGCCCAGAGGATAACCCGACTCCGTTTCGCTTTTCTCAAGTATTTTCTCAAAATTCCACCGGTTTTTAGGAATCGGCTTTAAAGCATTCCTGCCTGAAAAAAGCATCTCTGCGAACGACTTCATATCATACGCTTCAGGAAAAATACATCCCGTCCCGATAACCGCGATACGCGAATCGACTTCCGCCGTGACTTTATTTTTCTCCGACTCCACCCACTCCCGCCAATATTCCGGAAGATATTCGTCCACCACCAGATGAACGTTCAGTCCGCCGATACCAAAAGAATTCACGCCCGCACGCCGAGGACGGTTTCCCTCCGGCGCATCCCACGGACACGATTCCCGTAATGCCACCAGCGGAATGGAATCCCACGGAATTTTTGGATTCAAATTTTTCAGACCAGCCACCGGCGGAAATATTTTGTGCTGCATCATTAAAATCGCCTTCAAAACACCCGTCGCCCCCGCGGCCTCAAGCGTATGCCCCACGTTTCCTTTCGCGGAACCGATCGGGATCTTCTTCCCTTTAAGTTCCTCCGAAAAAATTTCAGAAATCGCCTCTATTTCCGTCGCGTCTCCCAGAGCAGTCGACGTGGCGTGCCCCTCAATATAATCGACTTCCGAAAGCTTTAATCCGTTCGAATACGCCCGACGCATGGCCTCCATCTGCCCCTCTTTACGCGGCGCCCAGAGGCTTTTTCCTTTTCCGTCCGAGGCGATTCCACACCCCGTCAAAACCGCTTTTATATCATCCTTGTCGCGTATCGCGTCTTCAAGACGCTTCAAAATAAACACGACATTTCCTTCTCCGACGACCATTCCGTCCGCCTCTTTATCAAAAGGACAAGAACGATTCGTCGTCATCGACTGCGACGAAGCGAACAGCACCAGCGTATCAGAATGAAAATAACTCGCACCACCAGCGATCGCGGCGTCAATCCTCCCCTGCTGAAGTGCCATCATCGCCTGAGCGATCGAATGAAGGGACGAGGCGCATGCCGAATTAAAGACCATGTAAGGCCCGTCCAAGTGAAGTATTCTCGAAATAAGTTCCGCCGTTCCCGAGGCGTGATAATGCGTGGAAGTATCCTTCAAAGGATCCGTCAGAGGTTCACAAATTTCACGATTTAAATCATCCAAAAAGCGGTTTAACGCATCTTCCTGCAGCGCGTCAGACAGAGAATCCACTTTCCTCAAATCATCAAGAACTTCCGGCATCACCGTGCGCAAAGCAATTTCCTGACTTTTATCCCCTGGCCGTGTGGTACCCAAAAAAATTCCCGTATTCGGAACAGGAAAACCCGAAGGTTCGTAACCCGCGCTTTTACAGGCCTCTAAAACAGAAGCCGCCAAGCAGAGCTGGACTTTATCGTATTCACGCGACACATCAGACAAAATCGATAATTTTTCGTCTTCCAAAAAAGAATAATCGATCAGTCCTGCCAAATCGGTATAAGTTTTATTAAGAACCCCTCTTTTCGGGTCATAAAACAAATCACGGTTCAAACGACTTTCCGGCACTTTTCCTAACGCCCCGCGACCTTCCAAAATCATTTCCCAAAACGCGTCCGTGTCCGGCGCACCGGGAAGTCGACAGGCCATTCCTATAATTGCAATCGGTTTCATATTCATGCGATGAATGAAAAAAGAAAAAAAAGTTAAATAATTTTACGAAGTACGTCCAGTGCTAACTTTTTTTCAGCCACCGGCGCATTTTCCCAACTCGTGTTCCAAAATAAATCTTCGTCCGAGCATGCATTCAGTTTATTAAACGTGTGTGAATTTATGATTAAAATCGGATCCGTTCTGGACGGCAATCCTTGAAAAACCACATATTTTTCGTCGTTTTCTATAATCGTCCAGTCCCCACCGCCTTTTCCTGAAACCCGCAGGCCAAAGCGTAACGCAGCGTTCGAGTATTCCGCCGCAGACAAAATTCCTCCGTATACAATATTTTTAGAGGCCGCAAAAACAGACTCCACATCATTTTCCAAAACCGTCGGTTTCGGAAGCGGCCACCCACAATTACTTAAAATCGCGTAACGAACCAGCGTCATGAGAATCTCACGCGTCATAATCGGCGGCGGTAAATGCGGTGCCGCCTGAAGTGTGTTCGTCATATCAAATTCCGGGTCATTTCGCCAGTAAGATTTATAAACCCCCATCTGACTGACAAATGTAGACAGAAGCTGGTCGACGTCTCCCGCGCTTAGCGCGCTCTGCCCCTCCGGACGCTTAAGATACTTAATAATTCCTTCCGCGATTACCTCTCCCATCTCTTGAATTTTAACTCGATTCCCCGCCGACAAATGATATGTTTTACCGTGGAGTTCCGTTCTGGAAATCACGTGCGTCATTAATTGTGAAATCCAATCCACGGGCACAAAATTTTTACGATCCTCCGAATTCATACCCAGCATGTTCGTAAAATTCACGAAATCATCCAGCTGCGTCGCCTCCGGATCCGCAAAAGGAAGGAGAATTTTTAACGGCGCGTAAAAACCATGAAACGTCGGCGTGTACCCATTATGCCTGTCCCCGACAATAATCGCGGGCCGGAAAACTGTCAGACTGTCGATATGCCGGCAGCCACGAACCATTTTTTCCGCTTCCATTTTACTTTTTTCATAATCATTTCCAAATTCCTGGCCTTCATCCAGTTCTGATTCTAAAACCAGTCCATCCCGCAGCCCACAAACATAACACGTCGAAACGTGATGAAATTTACGAATGTTCGCGCTCTGACACAACTGAAGCACATGCTGCATCCCTCTCACGTTCGAGGCGTACGGCTCCCCATTCTCTTCCTTAATAAAAGATAAACTCGCGGCATTATGTAACATCGTCTCGACATGCTCAGAAATCCAGTGTATCTGAGTCTTCGACAGTCCCAGCTCCGGTTTATGTAAATCCGCCTCCATCACCACCGGCCGCGGCAAAGATCGCCCAAGCTGCTTCTCAAAACGACGCAGAATTCCTTCCACGCGCTGCTGCATGCTTTCTCGACGACTGGAACGAATTAACGCCAAAACTGGTATGTCCTTACGAAGAAGATCTTTCAGTAAATAAGACCCCAAAAGACCTGTCGCACCCGTTAACGCTATATATTTCATTTTATGACTCAACCTGTGTACTTAAAAACCTAAATGACTCAACTGCATATATCCGCCCCGCCGTCCACCAACAAAATACTCCCCTGCACCATGTCACTTTCTTCCGTGCAGAGAAACAAAATCGCATTAGCCACGTCCCGAGGCACAAGAAGACGATTTCCGACACACGCGTGTTTTGGTGCCTCTTGAAACAAAAGATCCGCATGCGGCAAACGACGCCCGGAATCCGTGTCCACAAGTCCCGCTTTAACGATATTAAAATTAATTTTTTCGCCGAGCTCACGCGCCCAGTGACGAACGATCGCTTCCAGTGCCGCTTTCGACGCTCCAATTAAAGCGTACTGCTCAAGAGCTTTATGCGAACCATGACTGGAAATTCCGACCACTTTTCCACGCCACCGGGATTTTTCCAATAAATCCTTCGCGGCCTGGACAAGTAAAATCATCGGAAGTGTGTTCGTCCCGAACGCAGCCTGAAAATTATTTATTCCAGCAGACATCAGAGGACGAAAACCTCCCGTCGCGGCATTCGAGACGATAATATCCAACTGGCCTATTTCCGTGCGTATGTAATTCATCATCGAGTTAATATCATCTTCCTGACTGACATCACACTTAATCACATATGCATTCCGGCCAAGTGATGAAATTTCTTCCGCCACCGACTCAGCATTCGATTTCGACGAAACATAATTAATAATCACGTCCGCACCTTCTTCCGCGAACCTCAAAGCAGTTCCACGCCCGATTCCGCGCGACGCACCGGTGACTAAAGCTACTCTTCCATCCAATCTTCCCATGTTATATTCCTTATTTTATAATAATTTTATACCTTAAATTTTTATAAATAAACTCTTTATCCGACGCGTAATTTATTTCCTTTTTCTCAAAATTTCCTCAAAAGAAAACGACAGAAAATCAAAATTATCACGACTCAGACATAAAAATTTTCATAGTACGTTTATTTGTGTCGTGCGATAATCCGACACATTTACGACCATGATTCCCTGCGAATTATACAAGGTAAAATCAAAATATTTTTGTTGGTATCCACCTGGTAAATGAACCGATTTCACCATTTTTGCATGGCAGGTACAGGATTCACCGGCCGCGAGTGTACCTTCTCCGATTTCAATTTGACCAAAATATACTCATTCCAATTTAAAATTTCGCAAAAGTTTTGTCAAAATTTGCACGATA
>JAUNBR010000067.1 GCA_030527015.1 Planctomycetia bacterium | reverse complement strand
GGGTTTTCCATCCCATTTCGGGCCGTCACCTTTTTGTCCAGGTTTTCCGTCCCAGTTCGGTCGGTCACCTTTCGGGCCGGGCTTTCCTTCATGTTTCTTTGCGAATTCCGCTCTCATTTTTTCATGGAATTCTTTGAATTCTTTTTGGCAGACTTTACCGTCAGCATTTGTGTCCAATTTTTTAAAATGATTGGCCATTTTTTCATTCTTGATGTCTTCGATTTTAATGAAGCCATCTTTTTCCACCTGAGCACGAATTTCTTTTCGCGGATGTTGTTTCTCAGGTTTATTCTCTGTCGTGTCTTGAGCGAGAATGGTGCCAGCAAAAAATGCCAGGCATGCACCGAGTGAAAACAGGGTTACAATTTTTTTCATGGGGAATCTCCATAATAAAGTAAGTGATGAAAGCGTGAAATTCACGCGGACATAAAATAATGTATGCGACACGTTTAATGCACATTATTTTATTGCTGTTATACGATAAATTTCATCTTAATTGGTGGATATAAGAATAAATGACGTGCATTATCCAGTTCGTGGAATTTTGTATATAAATTTTATAGCAGAAAATCTGCGTTAAATGAAGATGAAAGGTATGAGTGTTATTTTCTTATATCACTATGTAAAACGATAATTCTGCTTTTTTATTGCGTCTGGAAAAATTTTTTAAAAAAGAAAAAAAGATATTATAAGCATTAATTCTTTGGCTGTAATTCATGTTATGCTCGATGCACGATAAAATTTTGCTTCTCCGGTATTTTGTTTTGGCTAAAATGCCTGCTTTCAGAGCCGCACAAAACAAAAATTTAAAGAGAGAATCAGTATTTTAATCTCTTGTATATAAAAAATCTTTTTGGGGAGGGTGCTGTCACATTTTATTTAAAAATTTTTATAAAAACCTTTTTTTTTCTTTAGATATTTTTTAATAAAACCGAATTAGGTAAAATAAGTAATTTAAGTAAAAAAATGTGTGAAGGTTAAATTGGTGACATGAGAAAATTTTAATGCTTTCTAAAAAATAATTTGCATTATTTCTTAAATGAGGTATAATGAAAATATAATGAGAGAAATTCTGTTTTTATAAACTTTTTAGAAAAATTGGTATTTTCCTTTTTAGAATTTTTTGGTAAAGTGTGTCTTGGGTTATGCTGAAGGTGTTCTTTGTATCTTGGTTCAATTTTAAATTTTAGTTTTAGCGGCTATAAAAGCAGCGTTTTATGAATCGCGAAGTACTGTCGAAGTGAAGAATTTATAAGTGCATCGAGTATGAAAATTTTAATCGTCCGTGTTCAGGGTGGAACGGTGACGTTTAACATCTATAGATGATAAAAGGTGATATAATGCAATTTAATGGAATTAATGGTCCGTCTAATATTAATAAGGCACAGCAGGTACAGTCGATCAGAAGTGAAACGCCGGATCAAAATTCTTTGCAGGAAGCCAAGAATGATCCGTCAGCCAAAGATACAGTGGAAATTTCTCAGAATAAAACTTCTCAGGCCTCTAATATTTCATCCACAGCGTCGGGCAGTGAGGGCATTCGTCTTGAGTTGGTGAATCGGGTGCGTGCAGAAATTTTGGCTGGAACTTATGATACGGAAGAAAAAATGGATATCGCACTTTCCCGGTTACTAGATGAATTAGAGGGCCGATAAATTTTTATAATGATTCTGTTCAGTCCGTTCTGTTATGATTTTTGTGACATCTGGTTGCAGGTGCAGTGTTTTAGCGAATATGCAGATTTTACTTTAAATTTCCATTTTGTGCGGTTCTAAAAGCAGGTCTTTCAGCGAAACAAAAATCCTGGAAAAGCGGAAATTTATAGTGAATCGGATCTATATATCGAAAAAATGAAATTTATGAATAAAATCATGTGAGGCACACCCTGTCAGGGTGTGTTTTTTTGTGGAATCATGGATGACGTGAGTCTATAAAATATTTAGGAACATGAATCTGCATCAAAATTTTCTGTCATTTACGAGAAACGATAATCTGGTTCTGCTTTAATTTTTCGTTTTATACGGCTCTAAAGTCGGGAAATTTTTTTACAGAAAGTGCCGGCGTTCAGAATCGTGCAAAATTTAAGACATAAATTAGTGTGCAGATTTTTCATTAAATTTTTATAGAGTAAGATTCCGTCTGCTGGAATTCTATTTTTAACGGAATGCTCGGTAAAGAAAATTTTATATACCCGATGCACTATGAATTTCGGTTTCTCTGGCATTTTTGTTTCGCTGAAATGCCTGCTTTCAGAGCTGCACAAAAGGGAAATTTATAGAGGAAACCGTATATCTTACGTGACATTTTTTTTAGCAGTTTTTGTGACAGTTAAAAATTTTTAGCTTAACGGATACTTAAAGATAAAATTTCTGAAAATACAGTATATCTTACATATGTTTGTGTAAAATACATAAAATGTAGTGTGTGTAAATTGATCGTTATAATCTTTTTTAAAAAAATTTTTAGATTAATCGATTTTATCCCAAAGTTCCATATATTTTAACGCCGATAATAGATATATCTCCAGAGGAAACATTTTATACGGAGAGATTTTCAGGTTTTGTGTTTTTTTATATTTAATACCAGTACAGGATATACTGTGAAACATAAAGCCTCAAACATCGACACGATAAAGAGGGAAAAATCATGTTGAAAACGTTAAAAAAAATGAAAATGTTCGTTATACTTCTGTTAGTATGCGGTGCTTCGAGTGGATGTATGCTGACCAGTATGGGGCCGAGTCTTGGTATTTTGTCTTTTCCGATTCCTGTTAGTCCGTATTTTCAGAATAAACAGGAAGAAAAAGCATGGGAAGAGGGAAGATATGAGGAAACACTTATTTTGGATCCGATTCCTGGCGGGAAGCCGCACGTGGCAGAAGATGCGCCGTCTGATGATCAGGTAATGCGTGCTTTCCTGAAAAAACACCCGGTGGCGGGTAATTATCCTGGGCTTTTTGAAGTACAGCATAATGATGTGAGAATTATTAAAGAAAAAGTTCAGGATGTCGTGGATGAGCCGCGTGTGCATCCTCTTTATGGCCCAGTTCAGGTTCACCACAGTCACTGGATGTGTAAAGTTTATTATACTGAAATCATTCGTAATGGCTGGCCGGTTCCGTATTCTGCGAAATCTGAAGAAAAAATGGATATAATTTATATTGACTTGGATCATATGCACCGTGTGGGAAATGTAGTTTCTGGTGACTATAACTGATTCTAGTTTTTGACGTGCTGGTTTTTTACTTCTCTGGAATTTTTGGGTATGGATTATACCTGCGGAGAGGGAAGTAAGCGAAAATTTAATTGTAAATCAGTATAAATAATTGTAAATCAGTAAAAATAAAGGAATTTGAGGAGTTCCCTCTCGAAAACGATCGCGTTTTCTTCATGTCCGCTCTCAGGAGATTTTCTTCTGAGAGCGTTTTTTTGTACGATGCATAATAAAAAATTTTTCAGGAATTTTTGCTAGAATACTTATGCTTTTTGGGGCACACGAAGGAGAATTTAAAGTGGAATCCGTATATGTGGTATGATTTTTTCATTTCTTACCTGATGAATTTTAGCGCTATCAGTTTTTGGTACAAAATATCGAAAAATCTGAAATTTTTTTATAATAAGTACAAAATATCTAAATTAATTAAAACGTATAAATCACTAAATACAAAAATCTAATAATTATTTTTCCATTTTTTATTTTTTTTCTAAAATTTTATGATTTTTTGCATTATTTATTATTTCAAAAACGTTATAATAATAAAATAATTATGAAATAATAAATAATTTCTAATATATATTTATAAATTTTATCAGAAAGAAAAGAGTGATTTTCAGGCACTTAAATAATTTTGATATATGATTTTATAAAAAATTTTCGGAAAAATAAAACCGTGAAAGATAATGAAGTGTTTTGTAATTTTTGTGTGCTGAAATCATGATGGTTCGGATACATGATAAATTTCCATTTTACTTGTCTGCGGTCAGGCTGGCCGGTAATTTTTACTTCACAGAAAGTGCAGGTTTTCGGAGCCGCATATCTGGTTCCACTTTAAATTTCCGTTTTGTGAGGCTCTAAAAGCAGGTATTTTTGCTTCGCTGAAAATGCCAGAGAAGCAGAATTTTATAGTGCATCGGGTATAAAAGTGGAATCTGGTATGGGTTCTGAAAAAATATATAATTATAAGAAAAAACACTTGTACTGTTTATGGATTCTTGTCATAATGGAATATATAAGTTTTCATCATATTTAACATAAGGACACATTACGTTTTATACTGAACACTCATTTTTGCTTTCAGAGCTTTTGTTTTGCTAAAAATGCTTTCAGAGCCACATAAAAAGGAAATTTAACGAGAGCCAGGTATAAAACCGCATGAAACGGAAATTTAAAGTAAGAATCAGGTGTAATTTAGGTGACCATGGAAGTGGGCATTTCCAGAATCGTGAAACACTAAAACTGGAAATTTATTTTATTTTATGAATTGGGCGTAAAAACAGAGAAAGGTAAACATCATGAAAGAATGGGCTAAAATCGTCGTAAGAGGTTTCGTAGCAGGATTTTTAATCTTAAATATAAATCCGGATGGTGTTTCTGCGAACGTTTTTCGAGAAAAGAATAATCCGTTTTATGGATCTTTGTTTTTTGATGAAGCAGAGCCTTCCACTCACGAAAATTTTATTTTTATCGAGAGTTTTCCAGAAAAGAGAACACTTTTAGCTGAAGAATTCAGGCAAAATCTTTTTCCGGGAGAGATTTTGTTAGCCAGCCCTAAACCAGGTGCAGCACGAAGTTCTGTAACACCAGCACGTCCGGCGCCGCGTCCAGGTGTTTCGCCGTCCCGTGGAGGAAATCGTCCAGCAGCACGTCCAGAAATTTCGCCGTCTCGTGGGGAAAATCGTCCGGCACCGTCTGGAGATTCTTCGCGTTCTCGGTCCGAAGTACCATCTGCTGGGAACCGTCCGATGACTCGTCCGTCTGGAGGTTCTATTACGCGTCCGTTACACAGTGTGACACGTCCGTCTTCCGGAATCACTCGGCCCAGTACACCGCAGAAGCCGAATATGGACAGATCCGGGAAAGACAGGCCAGGAAATGATAAGATTCCGAGTCTTGGAATGGAAGGGAAGAAACCCGGTATGGACAGAAGCCCCGGCAGAGTGCCAGATCGGATTTCAGACCGGATTTCTGACAGGATTCCTGGTCTGGATCGTCGTCCTGGAGCACCTCCGAAATATGGACATCATTTACCTGGTATGGATCGTCCTGAGAGAAAGCCTCATGAACCGTATCGTCCGGACAGAGACATGAAGAAACCGTACATTCCTAAATATGTACATCATGATGGTCGGCCAGATAAGCATCATCTTCCGCCTCCGCCTCCGAAACCGCGGCATCACCATTACCCACAGTATTATCGCCCGATTATTCCGGCGTTACCGTTATGGTATTATCCGATTACGCGTGGATATTATCCGTTCCGTTATTCTCCTGTAAGGTATTACGCGGGCTGGTCGCCGGTATATAATCCGATTTATCCGTGGTGGATTACCGGGGGAGTGAATGTGGGAGTGGGCATTTATGTTCCGCCGCGCCCGGTGTATTATTATCCACAAGAGGGGAATACATATATTACGAATAATTATTTTGAAGGGCAGGATGAGGATCTGCCGGGAGTGGTGGTTCAGGATAATGGAGTGGCGAATGTTCCGCCTCCGCCGCGGAAAACATCTGTTTTGAATCAGGATCTGGATCTTACTGCGGAGGAAGCTCCACAGGCACCGGCGATTACGAAAGAGCAGATAGACACGGCCTGGAAAAAAATTCAGGAAGCAGATACAGCGTTCGCGGCAAATAATCTAAAAGAGGCCATGAAGGGTTACCAGTCTGTGGCGGACAGTATTCCGCAGATGCCGGATCCGTGGATCCGCATGGCGGTGGCGTCTGTCGCACAGGGAGATTATAATTCGGCCATGGATGCGGCGAATCGTGGAATGACTCTTTCCACCGGCTGGCCGTGCAGTCCATTTTCGCTGGATTATATGTATCAGCAGAATACGGATCAGAAAGTGGCGGATTTATCCGATTTAGACACGATCACGGCATCTTATCCAGAAAACAGTCATCTGGCATTTCTGACGGGCATGATGTTTTATTTTGATGGACAGGCACAGAAAGCGACGATTCATCTGAATGAATCGAAAAGACTTCTTCCTGATCTGGAGGATTTTGTGAATCCGATGATTACGAATCTTGAGGAAGCAGAAAAAACACAAAAAAAGTAAATTTAAGGTTTTTGAACCTGAAGCACAATAAATTTTGTTCTTCAGGTATAATAATATACCCGGTGCACTATAAATTTCCGCTTCTCCGGCATGCTTCGCGGAAAATGCCTCTGCGTTCAGAGCCGCACATAACGGAAATTTAAAGTGGAAACAGTATAACATAAAAGGCGGGTGAGTTTTCATCAGCCTTTTTTATTTTTCTTGCGAAAATCACTCGGTGAAATATGTAAATAACGCTGAAAAACACGATTCATATGGGTGTAATTAGGAAAACCTGCCATAAGTGAAATTTGTTCGATGTTTATGGAAGTTTCTTGCAGCAGATTACAGGCACGGAAAAGTCGGCAGCGGTGAATCTCATCCCGAATGGTGCAGTGAAGATGTTTTTTAAAATACCGTTCTAGTGTTCGTCGGGTAATCTTAAGCTGATCTGCCAGCAGTGAAATGTTAATTTCATAATGTCCCCAGTTCCAGATTTTTTGTCTTGCGGCCTGCGCGATCTGAAGAGGTGAACGCGGTGGCGGATTCTCATTTTCTGTTTTTTTCTGCGAATGATGATATTTATATAAAGGAACTCCTGGACGATCATTTCTCGTTTTATCATGAGGAAATGTGAAATTTTTTTTGTAAAAAATACAGGTCAGGAATGAAAGAATATCCGTGCTGTACTGTACTGTATTTTGAAAAGGTTTTTTTTTAACTTTTGAAACCATTTTTTCGATAATCCGTTTTCCTCTCTGCGTAATTTTCGGTGAACGATACACGATCGGGATGGTCGGATCCAGAATTTTCTGACGAATGAGATGGTGAAAAAATGTACCGTTACATGTAAACCAGGAGACGGACCAGCCTTCTGTGGAATCAGGGATCAGGTTATGTCGGATGCCGGGATAAAGGATGCCAAAAGCTCCCGTTTTTACATGAATAGGTGCCGTTTTAGAGGAAAAAATGCTTCCAGATCCGTGAGTAATATGAAAGAAAACATATTCGGGGAGGATACGTCCCTGATATGGGTGCATATGATAAATTTTAGGCAGCTGTTTATGAAAAATGGCCTGCTGTACTCCAGAGCTTTCGTATCCTGCTCCAGTTAAATAAATTCCCCAACGAAATTCATTTTCACTGACAGGTAAAAAATTTGCAAAAAATGTGTCGCTAAATGTATGATACATAATGATTATTTCCTCTAAAGTATTCTATAATTATTTATTTTGACGGATAATTATATCACTGTCAAGATGTCGTAAAATGATATAAATATTTTTTGAAATTTTCTTGACAAACAGTTTTACTCTGATTAAAATTTATAAATAGTATGGTTTTGGGGTGAAACGGGTTTTATTTTACGGGCTCTCCTTTAAATTTCCATTCTTGACCATATAAAGAGATCGTTTAAGCATTCGTGAACGCCTGAAAAAAGGAAAATTTGTAGTGTCTTCGGTGTAAAAAATTTTTGTGTTCAATTTTTAAATGTTTGCTGTTTTGACTTAAAAGTACTATATTTTTGTTTAAAATAATAGTAGATATTTCGTGTCGTCTGTGTTAGAATATAGTAATATATAATGAAAGTACTCATTTTTGTGAAGAAGATTATTAATATTATTATAGTATATAAAAAGAAGAATTTCTCCAGAGAAGACCTGCTGGTTTCATTTTAATTTAAGTTTTGTACAGATATAAAAACTGGCGTCATGCTTCGTGAAATATCAAAACAGGGGTTTCATACATTACACCTGATGGTAAACCTGATGCATCATAATGACGTATTATATACTGGTTCCACTTTAAATTTCCGTTTTGCGCCGTGAAAATTTAACTTGAAAGTGGAATCAGAATAAATTTTCTGTTTTTGGGCCGTATAAAACGAAAATTTAAACTGGAAAAAAGCAAAAACAGTTATCGTGTGGGGACGTGAATTAAAATATTTCCGCTTTTCTTTTATGAAAGATTTTGGGTGTGTATCATGAAACGAGGATTTACTTTAGTAGAACTTTTAGTCGTGATCGCGATTATTGGTCTGATTATGGGGCTTATGATGCCGGCGATTGGCAGTGCCCGAGCCAGTGCGCGACAGGTGAAATGTAAAAGTAATCTCAGGCAAATTGCTTTAGCCTGTAATAACCATGCGTCGACTCACAAGCATTTTCCCACCAGCATTTCATATGGAAAGGAGGGAAGCCGGCCCAGGGAGAACTGTTCTGGCAGAGGGTGGATATGTCTGATTTTGCCGCATGTTGAGCAGGAGGCGCTTTATCGGGAACTGGAACCAGGTTTTGAGGGGAATTACGCATCCGGGACGGGAATGAACCTTCCTGCCTTATCCGAAGTAGTGAAAACGGTCGTTCCTTTATTCTGCTGTCCGGATGATCCAGAGGTAACGGAAATGAATACTTCGACTGCTCCCATGGGGGGAGGTTATGGAATATCGGGTTCCCAGACAAATTATAAAGGGGTGATGGGGGATAATCGCCTGTGGCGTACCACCATTCATCCTGGAAATTCCCATATTTGTGTATCGACTACAGGCTGTACCGGAATTTTTTATCGTAATAATTATCAAGAACCAGTTTCTTTCGCGAGAATAAAGGATGGTATCAGCCGGACTTTTCTTCTTGGAGAAGACGTGGTGGCGCATAATCGCCATAATTTGACGTTTTTTGCTAACGGAGATTATTCTTCCTGTTCTCCTCCTTTAAATTATACACGGAATCCGCTTGTGCCCGGAGAGTGGTGGAATGTCATGGGCTTTCGTAGTCAGCATGTCGGTGGTGCTCATTTTGCTTTCGCTGACGGGAGCGTCACTTTTATAAATGAAGATATAAATCATGATATTTATCGTGCGCTGTCCACAAAAAATGGTGCTGAACTTATCGATGAAATGGAATTACCTTAAAAAAATCGCAAAAAATGGAAAAGAAGAGGATAAACCTATGAAGAATGCTCGTGTGGTGATGCCCTATTTTATAATGCTGTTTCTGCTGTGTCTTTCCGGATGTGGAGATGGCGGCGTTCAGCTAGTGGAAGTGAATGGTCGGGTTTTGCTTCGGAATCAGCCGTTTCAGAATGTTCGTGGCGGTGCGGTGACTTTTATTGATAAGAGAGGGAATCCCGTTTATGGCGACATTCTGCCCGACGGTTCCTTTCGTATGAAATCAGGGATGGAATGGGGGGTTCCACCTGGCGAGTATAAAGTAATTGTCGCGGTTTATTCTAATGAAAATGAGAGTGAAAAAAAACATACATTAGGTGGTGCCGCGCCTCCCGAACTGATTTCGCCTGTGAAATATACAGATGTGAAAACCTCAGGTCTGACGCAGTCTGTTCCGGCGGAGGGACTGAAAGATATAATTATTAATTTAGAATAAATGCCGTTTTATACCCGATACACGATAAATTTTCGCTTCCCCGGCATTTTTGTTTCGCTGAAAATATCTGCTTTCAGTGAAGCAAAAAACAGAAATTTAAAGGGTGCTTGTATAATTTTCGCGGTGTGGTGTATGGTATGAAACGGTGCATGAAAAAGAGGGACTTCCTTAAATTTCCTTTAGCGCGGCCATGAAAGCTGGCGTGTCGTGCATTACGAAACGCAGAGAATGTAAAAAATTAGCGTCCCAGGTATGAAATCTCGAGACGTAATGGTTTTTTGTAAATAATTTGTAAATAAGATTTATGTAAGATGTATGTAAAGTTGTCTGGATAATTTCATGTTTTCATTATGTTTTGAAAAATGAAAAAACTTAGAAAAGGAGAGTGTAAATGTTTGTAAAAATGTCTTATCATGGAGCTGTTTTTCTAAAGGTTTTGTTGTTGGTGATGGGAATCGCGTTGCCTGTGCAGGCGGCCACGATTTCATCTTCTTTTAATCAGGCTACTGCTTATTATTCTCAAAACGACTGGTCGGTGGCGAATGCAATAAATGGAATTGACAGTAACGGGTGGGGTCAGTATGCGTATAACCAGGTGTTAAGTGATGCTGCACAGATGGGTACGAATTCCAGCTGGATTACGAATTATGGTTATGAGGTCAGTAATATCGCGGTGTTTCAGCTGGCAGACGCTGTGACGGTCGGTGAGGATAATTGTCTTTGGATAAATCTGGATTATATGGCAATTGTAAATCATGCAGCTAATAAAATTCGACTGTATGTCACGGATGTGAACGTAGATTCTTTTTGTGATGGGGATGCGAACGCTTATAACTCTAAAACTAATGAAACATTCATAACTAATAAATTGGGCAGTCTGGATATTTGGAAACCATTAGAAAATTATTATTCGGCCAAAACACGTAACGGAACGGAACTGTCTTTGACGGGAAGTGTTGTACGTAATGAGACGGGACCGAATGGTACCCTGGAAGCGTATTATCTTTATGTGCCATTACCAGAAGAGATGAGTTTCGTCACGGGATTAAAAATGGAACTTTTGTTGGAGGAAGGTGGACGTGGTCCGGGAACTCATCCGACTGGTTTTGCGAATACGGTATTATCAGATGTTAATTTAGGCGTAAGCTCTGTCGCGACTGCCAAGAGTACGGCGGTGGGGTACAGCACGGCGGTAAATCCTATTGACGCGATACAGACGGGAGATTTAGACACCCCCGCCTTTATTGATCCTACGAGAGATCGCGGTGGTTTTGGATATGATTTCGGCGGTCACTGGACGGTAAATGAAGTTTCATTTAATCAGATACTGAATTGGGATTCTACTGACCGGAATGCGATTACTTCTGTAGACGTATATACGTCGGCGGGAAAATTCACTTTTGCTGATTTAACTTTAGGCGATGAAGGAAAAGTGTCTCTGGATTTAGGCGGAATTAAAACTTCTTATGTATTCATTTCTCCCACAGGTCAGGCTTCAGGAGCTACAGATAATCGGCTGGGAATCGTGAATCTGGATGTTTCCACTTCAGGAGATTTTACTGCATGGGAAAATGTGGCACTGGGGAAAACCGTGACGCTTTCGGGGACATCTTACGTACCCGACGGATCCGAAAATGCTTTAACAGATGGTGTGTTGGGAGTGCGTTGTGAGATGTCTGGCTCAGGTGGCTCCGCAGATTATGCTTTTAATTATTTAGATTATCGTATTTCGGCGGGACCGAGTTATATTCAGTTAGATCTGGAGGCAGAAACTCTGGTAAATACCATCGGAATTTGGCAGAATCATTTAAGAGGCCGCAAAATTCTGGAAGAAATGAGGCTGGAATTTTCTAATGATCCTAATTTTGCAAATACTGAGGAGATTATTTCATATGATTTAATCGTAGATCCGAGTATGTATCAGCAAATTGAGTTCGAGGATACTTTAGCACGATATATGCGTCTGATACCGACTGCATATAATCAGACGACTGATTGGTGGGGACTTGGTGAACTGCAGTTATTTTATAATGCGCCAGATACTGAGAATGTTCCAGAACCGCAGTCATGGGTATTATTGTTGACCGCCATATTTGGAATGGTATGTTATTATCGTAAACGAATGGTAAAGTAAAAACGAATGGTAAAATAAAAACGAATTCCAGTTTCCCCTGTCAGTCAGAGAGATCGGCCTACTCGCGGACAGGTGGAGCTGGAATATTGTTGTACCCGAGGCACGATAAATTTCCGTTTCTCCGGCATTTTTGCTGTGCTAAAAAGGCCTGTTTCAGAGCCGCACAAAACGGAAATTTAAATGAAAATCAGTATATACCCGATACACGATAAAATTTCGCTTCTCTGGCATTTTTGTTTCGCTGAAAATATCTGCTTTAAGAGCCGCAAAAAACGGAAATTTAAAGTGGAACCAGTATATTTTGACATTTTGTGTTGCTGAAATATCGGCTGCCATGATCGTGCAAAACGTAAATTTTACGTGAAGTCGGTACGATATGACACGCATTATGTTTTTTTCCTTCCTTTTTCCCCTACCTTTTTTAAACAGGAATTTCTTTATGCGATTTATGGTAAATTTCATTTTTTTACTTATGCTTTCCTCTCCCGTCTTTTCTGAAATTTTGACGGAATCTTTTTCTCCGGATGCGGTGGGACATCAGGTGATGGATGTAATACTGAAGGCTGAGCATGAGAGAAATTTATTGGGTGCTCATGCGGCCGAGCTGGTTTCTTATAAGGGTCTGCTTCCAGGTGAGGTGTCGTGGCTGACGGATGGAACTGCGGGAACATGGATTGGCCCGGGAAGGATTCAGGTTTCGGGAAAACCTTCACGAATCGTGTTTCGGCTGGATAAACCGCGGCGGGTGGATGAAATTCGGATTTTTACGTCGAATTCGGATGCCCGAGCGAATCAGGATTATGAAATTCGGCTTTCTAAAACAGAGGAATTTCCTGCGGAGGCGAGTTTTACTTCTGGTGAAAAAGTATTAGGGGCGGATGGTACCCCGTTTATGAGTCGCATCATGGTCTCTGGTGTGCCGGAATATTCGGAAACGAAATTTCAGTTTGTGGAATTTTTGTTTTGGGATACGTACTCGGCTGGTGCGGGAAGCCCGGGAAAGGGGAAAACTGCGGCGGACAGCTGGTGTTCCGTGGTGGAGCTGCAGGTTTTAGGGAATTCGGATGATTCGGATACGTTTTTGACGGATGCGGATCGGCGGGAATGGGAAAAGAAACAGCGAGAAATGGAATTTCAGGTTCAGGAATTTCAGATGCGTCAGCTGACGGCGGGGAAGGTGGATGGTTTTCTTGCACTTCGCCGGGCGGTAAAAGATCTGAGCATGTCGTTTCCAGAGCGTTATGCAGACAAAAAATATATGGAAAAATTAGATTCGCTGGAAAAAGAACTTTTAGAATTCATCCAGCAAAAACCTCTTTCGGAAGAAGCGGAGTCGGAAATTAAAAAACTGGCGGAGACGTATGAGTCGCTGCGCCGTGAGATTTTACTGTCGAATCCACTTTTGGATGATTTTAATGAGCTTTTAGTTTTAAAACGTGGCGCTCGGTCACCCCGACTCGGACTTCCCTTGAATTGGCAGAGTAATTCTTCTTTACCTAAAAATGGTTTCGATGATTCGTTAGTCCGTATGCCTGTGAAAGGGTGTCTGCATTCGGCTTCAGAAGATAAAACGGAATCCCTTCCGGTGGTGTATAAGCCAGAAAAACCAGTATTTGTCGGAGATGTGGATCTGCACTGGGATGGAGAAAAAATTCTGTTTTCATCTGTGGGTGCGAATAATCGGTGGCAGGTTTTCGAGTATTTTTTGGATGGTTCTGCGGCGCCGAAGGAATTAACGTCAGATGAACCGGATGTCGATTCATATGATGCGTGTTATCTTCCGGATGATCGGATTATTTATACGTCCACGGCGATTATGGTGGGGGTTCCGTGTGTTTATGGTGATTCTCATGTGGCGACGCTTTTTTTGATGAACGGAGATGGTAGCGCAAAACGTCAGCTGACTTTTGATCAGGATCATTCATGGAATCCGAGTGTGCTAAATAATGGGCGGATTTTGTACCAGCGGTGGGAATATGCGGATATACCTCACAGTAATTCAAGAATTTTGTTTCACTGTAATCCGGATGGTACGAGCCAGCTGTCGTATTATGGCAGTAATTCATACTGGCCGAACAGTATGTGGAACGCACGCGCGATTCCGGGGCATGACTCCATGGTGGTTACGGTGATTACAGGGCATCATGATACGGCACGTGCAGGGGAATTAGTGCTTCTGGATCCTGCGCGTGGACGTGCGGAGGCGGATGGATGTGTTCAGCGTATTCCGGGATATGGAAAGAAAGTGGAACCTATTATTGCGGATGGACTGACAGGACATTCATGGCCAAAATTTTTGCATCCCTATCCACTTTCGGAAAAATATTTTATAGTTTCCTGTAAACCATCTCCGTCTGCGAACTGGGGGATTTATTTGGTGGATGTTTTTGATAACATGTTACTTCTTCGAGAAGAGCCTGGGTATGCTCTTTTGGAGCCGATACCGCTGCGAAAGACGGCGCGCCCTCCGGTGGTTCATGACCGAATCGATCTGAATCGGAAAGATGCGGAAGTGTATATCGCGGATATATATAACGGGCCAGGATTAGAGGGCGTTCCACGAGGTACAATAAAAAAACTTCGGCTGTTTACCTACCATTTTTCATATCAAAATATCGGTGGGTTAATGGGAATCGTAGGTGCGGATGGTCCCTGGGATATAAAAGAGGTTTTGGGTACTGTTCCGGTGGCGGCGGATGGTTCTGTAAGATTTCGGATTCCTGCCAACACACCGATTTCACTGCAGCCGCTGGATGAGAATGGTCAGGCGATTCAGCTGATGCGTTCTTGGCTGACGGCCATGCCTGGAGAAGTGCTTCAGTGTAATGGGTGTCATGAGGATACGAGACAGGCGGCTGTTCCGCGAATGAGTACAGGATTTTTGGCTAAACCTGCGGATATAAAACCATGGTATGGGAAAAGACGTGGATTTTCATATGCACGGGAAGTGCAGCCGATTATAGATCGTTATTGTCTGGAGTGCCATGATGGAAGTGAAAAGGCGGCTTTTCCGGATTTACGTGGAGATGTTTTTGTCAAGAATTATCATTCGATTCAGCCGGGGAATGGAACGGGATATATCCGTCGAAACGCGCATTTTAGTGTGGGATATTATCATTTACAAAAATATGTTCGTCGGGGGGGAATCGAGTCGGATATTCACCTGCTGACACCCAAGGAATTCGCGGCGGATACGACGGAACTGATTCAGATACTGAAAAAAGGTCATCATGGCGTAAATTTATCTGAGGAAGGCTGGGACCGACTGATTACATGGATCGATTTAAATTGTCCGTATCACGGGACATGGACGGAGGCGACGAAAAATCCAGGAACACAGCGAAAACGACGAATGGAATTAGCGGAAAAATACGCGAATATAGATCCTCATGATTCAGAGGGGATTTATGAAACGGTGATAGAGAATAATCAGCCGCCGCGAGTACGCCAGACAGAAGAGGATTTATCGGGCGCCCGATTTCCATTTTCGTTTCAGATTAAAAATTATATCCCGGAGCGAAGGAATGTGGAATTAGGAAACGGTCTTCGGATGGAATTTGTGCGGATTCCGGCAGGGAAATTAATTGAGGGAGATCGAGAAGTGATCGTGGAAACTCCATTTTGGATGTCTACTACGGAAGTTACGAATGAACAATTTGCGCTTTTTGATCCGGGGCATGACAGCCGAGTAGAATCGAAACACTGTTATCAGTTCGGGATACACGGTTATCCTATGAATAAACCGGAACTGCCAGTATGCCGAGTCAGCTGGAATGATGCGGACGCATTTTGTCGGTGGTTAACAGAAAAATTGGTAAGTGCGCAGTCACAGACAGATTCGGGGGTATCAGGTTCCGATTTAGGAAGTAATTCAGATAAGGAAGGGTGGAAGATCAGAAAGGTTTCCCTGCCCACGGAGGCGCAGTGGGAATGGGCTGCCCGGGCGGGTTCCATGCATGATTTTTCATATGGAGATAAAGATACGGACTTTAGTCCATATGCGAATTTCGCGGATTATTCCATACGGTATTTTGTTACAGATCCATATTCTGTCGACAGTCGTTATCGTCGTGAATTGCCGGAGTTCGATAATCGTATTCCACAAGACGCGCGTTTTGATGATAAAACAGTACTGACGGCGAAACCGGGTTCCTTCGCGCCGAATCGCTGGGGGCTTTATGATATGCATGGGAATGTGGCGGAATGGACGGAGACCGGCACCGCCGCGGGAGGGGAAATCGCTGGAAAAAAAATAGTAAAAGGTGGTTCATGGTATGATCGTCCGTACCGGGGGGCGTGTTCATACCGGCAGGAATATCCTGCGTGGCAGAAAGTTTTTAATGTGGGATTCCGAGTTATTCTTGTGGAAGAATAAAATGAAAATATACTCTGGTTTTATCCCAGACGTGCTATAATTTTCGTTTCCCTGGCATTTTGTGATATATAAAAATTTACTTATATGCCCGAGGTACGATAAATTTTTGTTTCGCTGAAAATGTATGCTTTCGGAACCACATAAAATGGAAATTTATACCCGAGGCACGATAAATTTTCGTTTCGCCGGTATTTTTTTGCTTCACGGAAAATCTGCTTTCAGAGCCGCAGAAAACGGAAATTTAAAGTGGAAGCAGTATAAAGTAAAACCAGAATGTATGTCTGACGGATAATAAATTTTGCGCTCCTTCTCTTCCGAGAGACCGGTATTTTGCAGGAAGAAAATGCCTAAATTTATGGCCGAGGCACGATAAATTTTCGTTTTTCCGGCATTTTTGCTTCGCGGAAAATCTGTTTTAGAGCCGCAGAAAACGGAAATTTAAAGTGGAAACAGTGTAAAATATGGTTAAAATAAAGAAAGTATGATGATGAAACCTTATATTCTTCCGTTATTTTTGAGTGGTTTTATTTTTTCTTCTTTTATGTGGGATATTCTTTATGCGGAATCGGAGAAAAAAGCGGCGACGAGTTTTGAAACAGTCAAGACGCCTCTGATGCGGGTGAATAGTCCAGCACAAAAACTTAAGGTTTCACTTCGGGGAGCGAAAGATTTATATCTTGTGGTTACGTATGGTGGTGATTCTTATGATTTTGACCAGGCTGTCTGGGCGGTACCGACATTAACGGATAAAGAGGGAAACGTCGTGGATATGACCACTCTTCGGCCTGTGTCTTCAGTTACCGGCTGGGGAACACTACTGGTGAATGAGAATCATCAGAAAAAAAGCATAAATATCGCAGGAAAAGTATATGAAAAAGGTTTTTTTGCGCATGGTCCTTCTGTATTACATTTTAAGCTGGAAGGAAAGTATGAAAGTTTTGAGGCAGAAGTAGGTCTGGATGCCGGGGCGAAAAATGGAACGGTGGAATTTCTTGTTTCCTGTGTTCCGGTGCAAAATCCGCCTGCGGAGGAATTTACGGTAAGTGCGGCGGAACGAAGACTGAAAAACGTTCCATCTGCAGATAAAGCTCCACATTTTTGGAATGCGGAAGCCGCGAAAATTCTTTTGGAAAAGGGCGTGGAGGAAATCGTATTTATTCGCCGATTTACGCTGAATTCTAATCATGTTTATACAGATCATGTGAATTCACGGTGGTTACCGGGTGGAGGGCTGGCGATTCTTGATCTGAGGACAGGAAAAGCTCGTGATGTATGTCCGGAATTATCATGTGGGGTGATAAGTCGTTTTGACGTATCTTTTGACGGGAAAAAAATCCTTTTTGATTATAAGAAATCCGCGCTGGAAGGATACCGGATTTATGAAGTAAATACAGACGGGACCGGTTTACGTCAGATTACCTTTCCGCCGGAGGATGAAGAAGAAACAGTAAAACGTTATAAGAGATATCCAAATTATCATCGTGGTTCAGATGATATGCATCCGTGTTATTTAAGTGATGGGGGAATCGCGTTCGTGTCCACGCGCTGTCAGTTTTCGGTTCTGTGTGACAGTAATGATGAATTTACGGTGTTAAATCTTTATCGGATGGATGGGGATGGAAGGAATATACGCCCACTTTCATTTAGTCCTCTTTCAGAACAGTCACCGGTCTTTATGCCGGATGGTCGCATTTTGTATCATCGGTGGGAGTATGTGGATAAGGCGGCAGGAAATGCGAAAGCACTGTGGGCTATGAATCCGGATGGAAGCAGTTCAGCAGAGGTTTATGGGAATACGATACTTTTTCCAGAGACGATGATTTATGGGCGTCCGATTCCTGGTGCACCCAGAAAAATTGTGTTTCTTGGCTGCTCTCACTGCTGTCCGAATAATGCACTGGGGACGGTAATCGTTATCGACACAAATGATTTTATTCGGTCTGAAGATACGATGAAATATATTACGAATGATGTTCGGGCGTTTCATCATAACGGATTTCATTTTTCAGATGGAAAAGGAGGGTGGGTTCATGATCGGACGGGGAAACCTGGACGACTGTTTAAGGATCCGTATGCATTAAATGAAACATGCTTTCTTGTGGCGTGTAAACCCAGAGGCCTGGCGTGGGATGACCCGACAGGTTACGGATTATCTGTACTGGATGAAAAAGGGAGAGATATGCTGCTTTATCGAGATGAGACGATTTCTTGCTGGCATCCGTATCCACTCAAGTCACGAGAAATTCCACCAGTACGTTCCAGTGTAATCGACGAAGAATTAGCGAAACAGAATCGTGCGGTGTGTACGGTCATGGATGTTTATACAGGAATGGAAGGTGTGGAACGTGGAGCGGTGAAGTATCTTCGTGTTTTGGAGCAGATTCCGCGTCCATGGTCGGCGAGAAAGTCATATGGTGGAGATGGTCAAAACACGACTCATGCACACTCGGCGGCAGGAAATGGGAGTTTAAGTATAAAGATTCAGCTGGGAATTATTCCTGTGGAAGAAGATGGAAGTGCAAAATTTTATGTACCTGCGAATCGTGCGGTGTATTTTCAGGCACTGGATGAGAAATTTCGTGCCATTCAGACGGAACGGACGTATGTGAATTATTTGCCAGGGGAAACGCGCAGCTGTATCGGATGCCATGAGACGCCAGATGCCACACCTCCTCACGGAAATCATATTTCAGTTCCTTTGGCGATGAAAAAAGTTACGGCTGAATTAAAACCGCAGCCGGGTCAGACAGAAGCGGAATTTCTTTTTGATTATGATCGTCAGATACAGCCCATATGGGATAAACACTGCGTGGGATGTCATGGAGAGAATACCGATCAGTCATGGCGAAAAGAGGAAGATTATACGGAACTGCCCGCAGGAAATCTGGATCTTCGCGGAACGCATCAGTCGGTGTATTCCGTTTCTTATTTTCAGCTTTTAAAACTCGCGGGAGATAAAAATAAACAGCTTTTGGGAAATCGTTATGAACGGAATGAGGACGCGGCGAGTAATGAAATCGCGTATATTCCACCGTATCAGACCGGGGCATTATCCAGTCCGCTTTCTGGATGGCTTTCCGGAGATGGAATTTCACTGAAAGATAAAACGCTCCAGCAGTATACGCAGTATCTGACAGAAGTGCACCCGGGAGTGAAACTTTCGGATGCGGAACTATTAATTATAAATAATTGGCTGGATGTAAACTGCCTTTATCATCCGAGTTATTGGGGACGTTTAAATTCACGGTATGAGGGACATGCGAATTATCGGCCAGTTTTTACTGTGGAAGAGTGTCGGATGCGGGAAGTGCCACAAAAGGTGAAAGACGCAGAAAAACGTTAATTTTTGGTATGAGGAACGGTCATTTAAGGCATTTTATGAGGACAGAAAGCTGAGATTTATGGAAAAGTTTCTGTCAGACCAGATGTTCTTATACCCGATGCGCGATAAATTTCCGTTTCTCTGGCATTTTTGCTTCGCGGAAAATATATGTTTCAGAGCCACACGAAACGGAAATTTAAAGTGGAAACAGTATAAAGATAATTTACAAAATATATGAACTCAGTGTAAATCTGGATAAAGTAAAAGAAAAAAACGGGGAAAAGTGGAAAGACGCACTTTTCCCGTTTTTACATTATAAGACTTCTCGTTCCTGATCATTAAAAATAATCATTTTGTCGGCATGATTACTGGAAAATATCTCGTTTTCCTGAAAGAAGATGGAAATTTCACGTTCTGCGGAAGCCTGAGAATCTGAAGCATGAATCAGATTACGCTGGGTGCTGACGGAAAAATCGCCACGGATGGTGCCTGGTTCCGCGGATAAACCATTCGTGCTCCCGGTTAATTTTCGGATGGTGGCGATTACTTCGGGGCCTTCCACGACAGCTGCCACGGAAGGGCCGCTGGTGATGTATTCCAAAAGTTTTGGATAAAATTCCTTACTTACGTGGTCTGCATAATGTTTCGCGGCGAGTTCTTCCGTAATATGTATCCATTTTAGACCTGCGATATAAAATCCTTTTTGCTCGATCCGAGATAAAATGGTACCGATTAATCTTCGCTGAACGCAGTCAGGTTTAAGTAAAATGAGTGTTCGCTGCATTTATTTTCCTTTCTAATTTCTTATCTGATACACTAAAATTTTCACTTTTTTTACGATAAAAGGGTGTATTTCTTTCCGTGGTCACGGATGGAATTAAAGTGGAACAGGTACATATATGATTTAAGTGCCACATAAAACAAAATTCCTTCAAAATACTCAGTGTGTATATGATAACATAAAATCTTTAATAAAAAAGCCAGAGTCCGGGAGTTGTGGAATAATTCTTCTAAAGTATAATGAAAAATAAAAGATTTTATACGTGAGGCATTATAATTTTTTACTTCCCCGGCATTTTGTTTCGCAGAAAATACCTGCTTTCAGATCCGTATAAAACGGAAATTAAAGTGAAAACAGTATAATGTGGGTCAGCACGCATATTTTGAGGGAGTGTATATACGTGTCTCGTAATAAAACTCAAAAAAACAAAAAGTCATAATATATGATACATGAACATAATATTATGCTTTCCGAAAAATCTTGTCGCTTCGTGGCAGCGGAAAACGGAATTTTAAGTAGAACCTGTATGGAATGAAAATACATGTCAGAAAATTTTTTTAAATATACCCACTTTCTTTTTATAAAAAGAGGTTACTCTTTTTTGGAAAAATGGATATTTCGTGGGTGGCCGTACCATACGTGGCACATCAAAATTCATACGATGATTTTTGTTACTGCGATTATTTTGATGATGTTTTCTTGTTGGGGATATTTTTTTTATAATTCAGAAATAAATAAACTTTCTGATCGGTTCATGCGATTACAGGTCATCGGGCCACGGATGCTGCTTTCTCTCCAAGATGAGATACCGAATTCGGGTGTGGAGACGGAAAGTCGAAAAAGACGGGAGCCGTTTAAATGTCGTTTTCATGTGGAAACACGTTCTCCGGCGGGAAATGCTTTACCAGAGACAAAAATTGAATTTTTGTTGAAGAATCCAGACGGTACACCATTCTTTTCACTTCACGAGAAAACGGATGCGCACGGATGTTTGAATCTGGAGTTACCGAATTTTGAGAAATTACCACCGTATGTTTTTTTTCAGGTGATCGCCACACATGGAAAAAAAGAGGAATCTTGTGAAGGAAGACTGGAAGTGGTTTCCAGAGAGATTTCTTTTTTTAATAATTCAGCGGAAGAAGTTTCTATCATGGAAATTTTTGAAAAAGATGTTTGTCATTCGGAGTTATCGTCGTCTTATCCGGAGAATACGGCGGTGGGATTTTTGAGTGAAATTCATGGGATTTCACCTCTTTTTTTTATGGAAGAGGTAAAAATATCACATGTTGGATCTGTGAAAATGGAAATTCCTTCAGAAAAAATAATTTTACCTGCTGGAGAACCTCTGTCGGTTTATTTACATGCAGAAAAGCCGGGAGTTCCTGTAATTCTCTGTCTCTGGTGCCGTGATTTTTTGGTGGGGTATCGGCCTAAAATCACGGGAAAAGTGTCTCGGAAAGTGGAAATTCCCATTCCGAATAATTTTTCTGGTTTAATGGCGGTCACGCTTTATGATTATCAAGAAACTTCGCCGAAAATGTTACAGCAGGCTTTTATTGTGCGCATGCCTGAGGATACGGAAAAGGGGAAAGAGAACCGAAAAACTTTGGCTGAAAAAGCGGAAATAGTAAATCATGATCTGGAAAATATTATTAAAAAAATAAATGGAAAAAAATCGCAGTTCAAAAAAATACGGGGAGGAACGCTGGAGTATATGTCCCAGGATTTACCTATTATGGATAATCGGATAAAGAACTTTCCTCTGATAAAAGAAGAGATTTCGGAGGAGAAAAAACTTCAAGAACAAATTTCGTCACCGTATCTGTATGCCATTTCGGAGCTTTTTGGGGCCACGCTGGATGGCAGAGACACGGAAATTTCTTGTAGTGAAAACGAAATAATTTTTGAAACGTTTCCTCCGAAATCGCTGCGGATGCTGGAAGCAGTGATAATGCAGATTTTGTTGCTGCCAGAGGGGGAAGAACGAGAAACACGTAAATTGCTTATTCGAAATGTGCTGAAATTCCAGGAAGAAATATACCGAAAAGAATTAATGCGGCGAAATACAGGGATTTCTCAGGCGGAGTCCTCTCTTTTACGTCATGCACCTGTGGTTTATGACGGAATGCTTTCACTGGAAAGTCTGTACCGTCAAGAACTGAGGAATTTTCAAAAACGTATTCATCATGGTTTAGGAAACGTAATTTGTCTTATTTTTTGCCTGATTTGTGGACTGGTAATTCTTGTCGTTATGCTGACAGTTTTAAAAATTCCCACGGGCCGGAATGTCTGGATGGCCACGCTGGCGGTAACGTGTGGTGCCTTTCTGATGGCGGTGATGATTTTTTCGAAATCTGATTTTAAAAGTGATGCACGAAATGTAATTTTTCACACCTGGTTACCGGGTGTTTCTGTGGAAAATAGTGGGCAGGGTGTTTCTGAAGGTATTTTTGAATCGGAGAAATGAGTTTTATATCCGGCACATTATAAATTTACGCTCTGCAGGTATTTTATACCCGATACATTATAAAATTCAGCTTCAC
>JAUNBR010000066.1 GCA_030527015.1 Planctomycetia bacterium | reverse complement strand
ATCTTAGTGATAATTATTATATCGTGCAAATTTTGACAAAACTTTTGCGAAATTTAAATTGGAATGAGTGTAGGAGAAGGAAGACGAAAGGGGAAAAGATGAATTATTTTCGTTTGTGTCAGATTTTTTGGCTCATGTGGAGTGTCGTGATGATTTCTGCGTGTCAGAGAGTCGATCTGAGTCAAATTACGGTACCTGGCGACTTTCCTACACTGCATGAAGCGTATGAGAAGGTGAAAGATGAGGGGGTGATTTTCCTTAAATCGGGAAAGCATGTGCTGCCGAGTAAACTTATGATTGACCGAGCGATCACCTTTCGCGGGGAAGAGGGAACGGTGATTGAGTGTTCGGACAGCGTGGTTTTTGAGATCACGGGCAGCGCTCCGACCTTCGAAAATTTAACGATTCATTCTACTTGTCTGAAGGATCCCAGGCAGACTGGTGTACTGACGGTTCTGGAGCATCCGCGGATTCCGATGGGCGAAGAATGCATCGGCGTTAAAATTTCTGGCGGAACACCAAAATTTCAGAGCTGCGTTATTACGGCGCAAAACGGATCGGGAATGCGAATTTCAGGGAAGCAGACGAATCCGGAAATAAAAACCTGCGTGATAAAAGACTGCGGTGAATTCGGCGTTTACATTTCCGACGAAGCGCAAGGCACGTTTACGGACTGTGAAATTACCCAGTGTCAGATGGTAGGATTTCGCGTGGAGAATTTAGCGAATCCGACGGTCACGGACAGTAAATTTCACCATTCCACGCAAGGTATTTCGGTTTTCTCGAATGGACAGGGTCAGTTTACAAACTGTGAAATTTATCAGAATCATGGAGAGGGCGTTTTCATTTTTTATTCGGGAAATCCAACTTTTCGGCAGTGTAAAATCTATCAGGCAAAGAACGGCAGTGGCGTCTCCTGCACGAATTTCGGCATGGGAAAATTTATCGACTGTGAGATTTACGATAACGCGAATGAGAAACAAGTTATGTCGGAATGCATTTTAGCCGAAGGAGGAAATCCTGAATTTATCCGCTGTAAAATTTACGGCAGTAATACCGGTGTATTATCCATTAAAAGAGGCCTGGGCAGTTTTACACAGTGCGAGATTAAAGGAAAAATCATAGGAGTGGTCATCAATGAAAAAGCAAATCCCGTATTTCTCGAAAGCAAAATCTGCGACTCAAAACGGTTCGGCGTGATGGTGCACGACAAGGGTCTTGGCAGTTTTACCGACTGTGAAATTTCAAACTGTTCATGGGGAGGAATCTCCGTAGCGGAATCGGAAGCACCGACCACCGTCACGCGCTGTAAAATTTCGAATGGAAAAATTGGCGTAATGGTGCTTAAACTTGGGAAGTGTATCTTAGAAAATAATACCCTCGAAAATAATTTGCAAGATTGGCTTTTTCTCAGTCCATACGAAGTAAGCGGATCAAGAAATACACCGGAGTTACCAGGTCAGGAACCACCGGTCACGTTACCTACTCTGTGAAAAACATAAAGCAAGATGTCCGCAAATCATGTTTCCCATCCACGATCTTCGATCCGTTTCCCGTTCTTCTTCCACCCACACGGAAGCCGACGAAGAAATTTCACTCTCATTTTTTCTCTTTCCCATAAATTCAAATTTACCACTACCTACGACACGAACGGAAACCGCGTCACCGCAAATGGTGAGGATTACACCAGAGTCGGTCAAAATTTTTCAGAAAAACGATAAAATTTCAGCATTTTTTATCATTTTTCACCTTTAGTTCTTGACTTTCACACCGCGGGGATTATACTAAATTGTCGAAATAAAGTCACTGCGACTTTTGCAGAAACTTAACGGAAAACCAGAGGGAGGGCCCCCCTGAAGCTGGAAGATGCCCGATGGTTTACGTTTCATTTCACAAAAGAAATCGTGAAAAAAGAAAGAATCAAAACATGACATTATACATCCAAAATGGGACCATTTACACGCCGAATCTGCCCGAACCCGTTTCCGCGGATCTGGTTATCGAAAACGGAAAAATTATTGAAATCGGCCAAAAACTCTCTGTTTCTGGCAAGCATTCCGAAACCTTAAACGCCGAGGGGATGAGAATTTACCCCGGTTTTATTGACGCGCACAGTCATTTAGGTGTTTTCGGACACGGAATCGGTTTCGAAGGTGATGACAGTAACGAATTAAATGACATTCTCACGCCACATTTACGGGCGATCGATTCCATTAATCCCATGGACGAATCTTTTCTCGCGGCACGCCGTGGCGGTGTAACGCTCGTCGGAACCGGCCCCGGCAGCGCGAACGCCCTGGGAGGGACTTTTACCGCGATTAAAACCATCGGAAAGCGTGTCGACGAAATGATCGTCCGAGATCCTGTGGCGATGAAATGCGCTTTTGGTGAAAATCCTAAACGGGTCTACAAAGATAAGTCCGTGCGTGCCCGAATGACGACCGCGGCGCGGATCCGTGAAGCCTTATTTAAAGCAAAAGAATATTTGGCCCGAAAGGAAAGCGCGGCCGAGGACATGTCAAAATTACCGCCCTATGATATAAAACACGAAGCGTTAATTCCCGTCTTAAAAAGACAGATCCCCTTAAAGGCGCACGCGCACCAGGCCAACGATTTATTCACGGCATTACGAATTGCCCGGGAATTCGATCTGGACATTACCCTGGAACATGTGACCGAGGGGCATTTAATCGCCCAGGAGCTGGCACGGGAAAATGTCATGCTGGCCGTGGGCCCCACACTAACTTGGGCAAGTAAATTTGAACTGCGAAACAAAAGCTGGGAAACGCCCGCCGTTTTAGTCGCCGCCGGCTGCCACGTTTCTATTATTACCGACTGCCCCGTCATTCAGCAGGAATATCTTCCGCTGTGTGCCGCCCTGGCGATAAAGGCAGGTCTGTCCGAATGGGAAGCATTAAAAGCGATCACCCTTCACCCCGCCGAGCATTTAGGAATAGCTCAGAGAGTCGGATCGATCGAAATCGGTAAAGACGCGGATCTCGTTCTGACCGATGACAGTCCATTCGAACTCGCGACAAAAATTCACGCTGTTTTTATCGACGGAAAATCCGTTTAAAGGGATTTCTTACGCCCGACACATCATTATAAGTTTCCGCTTCCTCGGTATTTTACTTTCACTGAAAATGCTTGCGTTCAGAGCCGCAGAAAGCGGAAATTTAAAGTGTATCGGGGTGTATAAAGCAGTTTAAGACAGTGTAATAAAACAGTTTGTGTACCATGCGACCTGTGTCTATTTTATCTATGAACGGAAGACATGGTTTCAGCCATTTTTTATTTTTTTCACAAGAACCAGAAAGGTATAAGAGAGATGAAACGATTTATAGCAGCGGTAATAGTGTGTATTTTTTCACTGGAATTTTTAGTTTCGGCAGTGTTCGCGACGGAAAAATATTCCTTAAAAATGCGTTTTCCTGAAGGGAAGTATACCCTGCAGGTGGAATCCAAGGTAAGTGTAAAAATGCTTCACGGGGAAGCAGAGCATCAGAACGTGAACGGTTCCAAACAAATTGAGACCATTAAAGTAAACGCAGGGAGTGTGGACGCCGAGGGAAATCAGAAAGTGATCATGAACCTTTCCCGAATTCAGCTGGAAGCAGATTCCGTTCTGGGGAAAATGAAATATGACAGTGATCGGCCAAGCGATATTCCAAGTGAGATTCCGGGTGATATGGGAATTCCTTTTAAGATGATGGGAAAAACCGTCGGTCTGGAACTGGAAATACTTTTTGACAAAGACGGAAATATCTCAAAGATCGAAGGTTTAGAAAAGTTCATTGAAAAACAGTCAAAAGACATCAGTGAACAGGAAAAAATCATGTTAAAGGAAATTCTTGACGAGAGCGCATTCGTAAAATCTGTAGCTTTCGACAAAGAAGTGTTACCTAAAAAATCGGTGTCGGTAGGCGAGTCGTGGGAAAATACCGATAATCTGGAACTGCCGGTACTGGGAAACACCGCAATTCAGATTACGAATACGCTTAAAAGCGTGGAAAAGGAAAACGACATGGATACCGCCACGATCCATTCCCATATGCAGACGAACCTAGAGGATCTGCAGGAAATGGATACGGGAATGATAAAGATGATGCTCTCCGACGTGGAAATAAAATCAGATACCACGACGAAAGTGGAAGTGGAAACCGGTTTAGTAACTTTTATTACTTCGAAAATGGAACAGAAGATGAAAATGGATCTGGGAGAAGGAAGTTCCGTCGTGATGCAGAATATTTTTGAATCCAAAACCACGGTAACCAGAGATAAAGACGAATAAAAGCATGAATGATGTTTTTATACCCGATGCATTATAAAATACCGCTTTTCCGGCATTTTGCTTCGATGAAAATGTATGCGTTCAGAGCCGCACTAAACGGAAATTTAAAGGAGAACCTGGTATAACCCGATAGGAAAATCTCACTATGGAACTTCGTTTCGATATCACACTGGCCACGGATTACCGCTCAGGCTCACAAATTGCAAGAGTATTGACGGAAGCATGGGTTAAGGAGCATATGTTCTGTCCCCGATGTGGCCAATCTCATATCGAACGTTTACCGAATAACTGCCCCGTGGCGGATTTTTATTGTTCCGTATGTAAAAATGAATACGAACTAAAAAGTAAAAATGGAGGATGGACACATAAAGTGACGGATGGCGCTTATGATACCATGTTACGGAGGATAATGAGTAATAAAAATCCTGACTTTTTCTTTATGAATTACTCTAAGAAGGAATGGATGGTTACCGACTGTATGTTTATTCCGAAACACTTTTTTGTGCCAAGTATTATTGAGAAGCGTAAACCGTTGGCAGATTCCTCGCGCAGAGCAAGATGGGTCGGCTGTAATATTTTAATCGATCAAATTCCCATGCAGGGGCGGATATTTATTATTTCTAATGGTATCGCCGTTCCCACGGAAACGGTTTTAGAAAAAGTCCATCACAGCAGTACACTTGAGATCCAGGACATAAACGCGAGAGGCTGGCTGATGGACGTGCTTCATTGCGTCGATCTCATCCCGGATCAATCATTTTCCCTGGCGGATATATACGAATTTGAAAAAAGTTTGTGCAAAAAACATCCAAAAAATCGCCACATAAAAGCTAAAATCCGACAGCAGCTTCAAATTTTAAGAGATCGTGGTATTATCGAATTTTCAGGAAGCGGTCACCACAAAAAACGAAAATTTGCCTCATGATCGCCAGGCGCATCCGATACAGCAGTGATGGAACGTGAGTGTCACGGGCACAGGTGAAAAAGTATGCGGAGGCTGATGACGGGTGAAGATAATCCGTTCGTGAATTTCTAATTACAGGGGACGCCCTGCCATGTGAAGAATATCGGAAACGAAATTTGAGAACGGTCTGACAAGAATTTATTTTGCTGGTATTCTTGATAGGTAAACGGTGTTACTGTCATTATCTTCACGAAGCAGGAATACAAGGGAAATTCAGATGCTCATGACCTAAAAGGATTACTCCTGCACGATGTGAATCTCACCATGGCGTCCATTCTTGCATGGGTAAAATATGAAGGACACGGCGAATCTGCGCATCTTGAACCACGATACTCATACTATTTTTGTATTTTGGATTTCCGCTTTTACACCCGATACATTATAAAATTCCGCTTTTCCGGCATTTTCCTTTCGCTGAAAATGCCTGTGTTCAGAGTCACACTAAACGAAAATTTAATGGAGAACCAGTGTATGAAAAATTTCATGTTTCGAATCATTCTTTTTGCATGCGCGACCATTATGCAGATGAATACGATGATGGTTTCGGCAGAATCGGAACTAAAGTATGAAGTGGTCGAGCCGTATTTAACAGAAAAGGTAAACTCACTGACGATTCTGAATCTGGACGCGGTGGACGGTTTATCATTTCAGATAAAACTAAATGAATTTATCGACTTATTTATCCCTCAAACTGCGAAAGACACGGCCGTTAAAAAAGGATTGGCCGAGGGAAATCTATTTTTACAGGAAACGCAAAAAAGAATAGAAGCGGCCAAAAAACTCTCCGGCGGAAAGATGTTTACGGTTCTGGAACCGGAGTGTCTCTTACTGATCGTACCTATTCTTCACCCTGATCCGGATGCGGAAAAACTCGTGATGGAAATATGTCAGGATTTCCCGTTTTTCACAACCAATTATGAATGGGCACGGGAACTGCGCGAGTCTCTGAACAAATATATTCTTATTCGAAAAACGGAAAAGGCGATTCTTTTTTTCGCGACGAAGCAAAACACGGAAAATCCAGAGGAAGAACTTACCGTGTGGCTGCAAAAGGCGCGAACGCCGAACGCTCTGGATTACAAAAAAATGATCCAGAAGGTGAAGCTGGGAAAACTCTCCACGACGTTTTATTTTTTGGGAAACACACCTGATTTCATTTCCGCGGTAAAGGAGATAAACGAGGAAATCCCGAAAGATCTCTCACTTTCAGAGGAAGAATTCCGCCAGATTTTGGAAGAAAAATCTTTGACGCTGGCCATTTCACAAAATGATTTTCAGGGAACATCCGCACGGTTTTCTCTCATTTTTAATTCAGAAAAAACGGCGACGAACGCTTTAAAACTGATGGATTTTTTGATTTCGGAAATGCGGAAAGAGTGTTCTCAGGAAACGGTAAAAATGGCTCATGATGACAGCGGCGCAAGAATAGAAATGCGCCCTGTCTCGCTGATGAAACCGCTTTTTGATGACAGCATACGGATTTTTAATGACACTCTGCGTCCACGACAAGAAGAAAATGTTCTGACGCTGGATCTGGCGGAAGCAAAAGAAAAATTTACGAAAAAATATCTGACGTTCATTCAAAATTACTTAAATCACGCGAAATCACTGCGCACAAAACATGCCCAGCAGATGAAAGCGGAACTGGCGCGACAAGCAAAAGTTCTCGCGTCGTGGACCACGCAAGAGACGGCTGTGATCATGCGTCTGGATGTCGAGCGTTTCGATCTGCCTAAAATGGGAACGGATATTTTAAAAGTCGCTAAAAATTTCGCTCCAAATTTTTTCGAACACTGGGAAAAAGATCCCACGGAAGTTCCCCCGCTAACTGCTTTTATGACATCTCTCAAACTTTTAAATGAGGTCCGAGAAATCCTGCTTTCTCGCGGCATCACGGAAATTTATGTTTTTGTAGATTTTTCCGACATGAACGCACCCGTGAAAATCGTGTGCCCCAATTTATCGGAACCGCACACGGGGCATGACACGGAAACCGGCATCCGCGTTTCGCTGACAGAATTTGCGGGTAAAACGAGTGCTGAGCTAAACACTCTGCTGGAAACTTTTAATAGTACGCCTGTCGGACAGTGGAGGGGAAATCTGATCGCGCTCTTCGGAGCAGGCTCTCCCGATGAAACATGGGAAAATTTTGTGAAGGAACATCACGGCGAGGCGATTCCGGAAATAGAAGAATATCTGGCCGCGACGGAAAATGCTTCCGTTTCCATGGTGTTTCGCATGACGACGATAATGAAAATGGGATTCGTACCATTTTTTTTCACGTTCCGAAATGAGCTTAAGAAAGATTTTTCGGACGACGTGACGATTCCCTCCGTGAACACGGTCATAAATGGTCTGAATGTCATAACTCTCGGACTGGATCCGGAACAGGGAATTTTCGCACTCAATATTTTCTCAAAAGACGAGCATGCAGCGGATAAAATTACGGCACTTCTGGACGCATGGCAAAAAGAAATCCCGCAGTTACTGGCGACGGATCTTCCGGAAGACACGCCTTCCTTTACGCGACCACTGCTGGAGGATACGGTAAATGTACTGGCGTCACTGATACGCCCGATTCAGGAGGGAAAACGTTTTAAATGGGATTATTCCGAAAATAGTCATGTACGCTTTTTGAAAGAAAACATGAATCACCCTGCCATGTATACCGCGGCAGCAGGACTCGGAATGGGATTATTACTTCCGGCGGTTCAATCAGCGCGTGAAGCCGCTCAATCAGCGCGTGAAACCGCACAGCAGATGCAGATACAGAACAATTTTAGCCAAATATATATCGGAATGATGACATACGAATACGTTCACGGCGCGCTTCCGCCTGCGTACACGGTGGATAAAGACGGAAAACCGCTGCACAGCTGGCGCGTTCTGATTCTTCCATATCTAGAACATGAGGATCTTTACGCTAAAATTCGGCTGGACGAACCATGGGACAGCCCGTGGAATCAGCAGTTTCATAACCAGTGCCCGAAGTATTTTCAGTCACCCCAAAATCCGGATCCTGCCATGTCGGTATTTTCCGTGGTCGTGGGAAAAGACTGTATTTTTGAACCGGTCACTAAAAAAGATCAGAAAGGAACGAAATGGGAAGATATTACAGACGGAATGGCGAATACGATTTTACTCACACGCACGGAACCCGTCTGCTGGATGGATCCGCACGCATACCTGACGCTGAGGGATGTCGAAAAACGTTTCACCACTTCCGACACGAATTCTCACATGAATAAAAAAACATTTTTTATTACCGCGGATGGATTTCTGTATGACACATCTGAAACGGACATTTCTGGTGACTGGAAATATTACTTTTTGAAAAATGACGGAAAAATACCCGGTTTTCTTGAAGATTAATTATAGAACAAAAACAAAAATTAGTGAAATTTCAGCTGTCGGGAATATCATATCTGGCAGCTGAAATTTCGTATGGGAATCAGATAAAAAAATTTGATAATTTCTGATTTTTCGGCTGAACGTACATAAAATTTTCTTTTTTTACACGCCGACAGACGGCCGCATTTTGTTCACAAAATTTTTTGGTATATACTACAAAAATTAATAGAAAATATCTGGAATTCAAAATGCGTCGTTTTCGTAAAAAGAGAATCCGGATGACAGTAAATGACGCGGAAACCAGCACAAAAGAAAATTTTGGTTTTTTCTTTCGGTATATGTTCAGGGGGGGATTCCCAAAAAAGGTTTTTTGGTTAAAATGATTTATCTGTTATCGCTTTATTTGTTTTTTTATCATAACATATTTAATGCTGGAGTTTCATCATGGCAAAAAGTAAGAAAAAGGCAGAACCGGTATTTCTTGTATGCGCATCATGTGGCGATTATAATTATGTCCTGCGAAGAAAACCTGGTGGCGAAAAATTAAATATTAAGAAATATTGCGCTAAATGCCGTAAACATGTAGAGCATAAAGAAAAGAAAAAGTAAGCTCTCCCCTTTTCAGACCCATTCTAATTACGTGGTTTTTTGAAGCGGGTGGCGTACGAGAACATCTGAAAGCCGCTGGATGCGGTACCTATTTCTTGTCCGCGATTCGCCGAAGGGGGTGGATATGTCCAAAAGGAAACTCAAAAGGTGGCGTTTCCACGCAGGAGATCGCGATCAGGCGAAGATTAATGAATTCGCACGATTCGCGAGGATCCCTCATGTGCTGGCTAAATTATTAGTAGCTCGTGGAGTGGAACATCCGAATGATGTGGCACGTCATTTAGATCCACGATTAAGCCATCTTTATGAACCTAATTTATTGCCCGGCTGCGCGGCGGCGGCTCAGATTATCCATGAAGCAGTTCTTGCCGGTAAAAAGTTCGCTATTTATGGTGATTATGACGTGGATGGCATGACAGCCACCGCGATTCTTTTAAAATATCTGAAGCTGGAAGGTGCCGCGGCGAAATTCTATATTCCTAATCGGATGGATGACGGTTACGGATTAAAGGCAGATTCTATTCAGGAGCTGCACCGAAAGGGCGCAGAAGTTCTCATTACCGTGGACTGTGGAATTACGGCGGTGGAAGAAGTCGCGCTGGCAAAAAAACTGGGAATGACGGTAATTGTAACCGATCATCATCAGCCAGCGGAAAAACTTCCTGAAGCAGACGCGATCGTGCATCCAGATTTATTTTCTCATCCTGATTTTATAGGAAATAAATGTTTTAAGCCGCTGGAATCCGATGTCTTTTTAAGAGAACACGCGGTACAGGATGAAGCGAAATTTGATATTCGCGCCGTCCACATGCCGATCCTCGATAAACCATATCCATTTCCGCATCTTAGTGGGGCAGGAGTGGCATTTAAACTGGCCTGGGCGATATGCCAGCGGGCAGCGAATGATACAAAAGTCGGAAATCGGCGTCAGTCATATATTTTACAGGCACTGACTCTGGCGGCGATCGGTACCGTGGCGGATGTCGTGCCTCTGCGTGAGGAAAATCGTGTAATCGTCTTTCAGGGACTTTATTATTTGCGCCAGAATCCTTCTGTCGGAATGGAATCCTTACTGAAAGTGGCAGGACTTTTCGATAAAAATAAATTTGAAGCAGATGATATCGGATTCCGACTGGGGCCACGCCTAAATGCCGCTGGGCGCCTGGAACAGGCACGATTTGGCGTGGATCTGCTGACGACAGAAGAAGAGGAACAGGCACAGGAGCTGGCGAAATATTTAGACCAGTTAAATGAAGACCGAAAATCATTAGAGCGCAGTACACTTCTTGCCGCGACAAAACAGATTAAATCGGTATATGGGAAAGCGTTTCAGCAAAACACGGAGTCTGATTCTCTTTCTCCACCGGCTCTTGTTCTGGCAGATCATGACTGGCACCGGGGCGTTATCGGAATCGTCGCAGGGAAACTGGCGGAACGCTATAATTGTCCCGCGATCATGATTTCCTTAAATAAGACCGGCGCCACGGAAGATGGCGGAAGAAGAATCGGAACCGGATCTGCCAGAGGAATCGTCAGTACGGGTTTTAATTTACGTGATGCGCTGTATGAATGCCGAGAATTATTGGAAAGTTTCGGAGGCCATGCGGGTGCGGCCGGATTAAGAATCGCGGAAGAAAATATCGAAAAGTTCCGTGAAGCCTTTTCGGAAGTGGTCACCACACAGCTGACGCCCGAGAAACGTATCGGGGAATTATGGATCGACACAGAAGAAATGCTGGCAGCACTCACACCTGCGGTGGTACGGGAAATTTATCGTCTGGCACCATTCGGAATGGAAAATCCTGCACCACTTTTCTGCACCATGAACGTAACACTCTGGGATCCGCCACGCGCTCTGGGAAAACAGGTTTATGACGGCGCCGCAGATCGGCCGGTAAGCCTGGAACTTTTCGTGGATCAGCTGGGAAAACGTTACCGTGTCGTCGCTTTCGGTTTCGGAGAATCCTTGGCGGAATTTCAGGAAATTTACACAAAGAAAATTCCGATAGATATCGCGTTCCGTGCCACACTAAATGAATTTCAGGGAAATGTGAAAGTGGATATACATCTGGTCGACTGGCGGATTTCAGAAACATGACGAGAGCATTCTTTTTAGGATATAACACGAATGGCCTGGCGCACCATGCATTTCCTGACGCGTGTCAGATTTTATCTGAAGAAGGATATGAGGGAATCGCCATTACGCTGGATCATGATTTATTGGAACGTGTGGATGATTTCAGACTAACATTTAAAATTTCACCGGAAGAACTCGCGAAAATTACGGCGGGGTACGGACTAAAAACCGTCGTGGAGACGGGGGCCAGATTTCTTCTGGATCCACGAGAAAAACATACGCCCACGCTTTTTGATAAAAACGCGTCACGAGTGAAGTTACGACAAGAATATTATTATCGGGCAGTCGATCTGGCGGCAGAAATGAAAAGCACCTGTGTTTCCCTGTGGAGTGGCACGGTACCGGCCGATTACCTAAAACCGAAAGGAACTGCATCAGCCGATCACCTAAAACAGGCAGAAACACAGCATCAGAATCTCCTTCGAGAAGAATTTTTAAAGTGTTTTTGTGAAGCACTTTTACCTGTAATGGAATACGCAGAAACCCGGCATGTAAAAATCGCGCTGGAGCCAGAGCCTGGAATGCTGGTGGAAAAAACCTCTGATTATGCCGATCTTTGCGCGATTCTCGCAGAAATAGATGCACATGCCGCGCAAAATCTGTGGTTAACTCTGGACGTGGGACACCTGTACTGTATGAATGAGCCGATTTATCAGACGATTATAGCATACTCGCACCGGCTGATAAATATTCATCTGGATGACGCGCGACGAAACGTTCATGAGCATTTAAGATTAGGAAATGGAGAAATCTCATTTAAGGAAATACTCCATGCTATTACCGACGCAAAATTTAGTGGCGGTGTATGTGTGGAACTTAGTCGTCACAGTCATAACGCGCCGGAGACGGTACGTAACACAAGAAATTTTATTCGGAAAGAATGGAAAATATGAAAACATATTTAGTAACCGGAGGAGCAGGTTTTATCGGATCACATATCGTCGCGCGCCTGGTGAAAGAAGGTCAGGTTAAAGTTCGGGTACTGGATAATTTTTGCACGGGCTTTCGGAAAAACCTTTCTCCATATCTGGAAAATGGGGAAATAGAGCTTATCGAAGGAGATCTTCTTCATCCGGATGCAGTTTCTCGAGCCGTGGATGGAGTGGAAATCATTTTCCATGAAGCGGCATTAGCGTCTGTTCCTCTGAGTGTGGAAAACCCGCTAAAGGTTCATGAAACCTGTGTTAGTGGGACCGTTCAGCTTTTGGACGCGGCACGGAAAAATGGTGTCCGCCGTGTAATTTACGCCGCGTCCAGCAGCGCATATGGAGACACCCCGACCACGGTTAAAAAAGAAACGGATTTACCTGCCCCCATTTCTCCTTATGGTGCGGCGAAACTCGCAGCAGAACTTTATTTGGAGTCTTTTGCCGCCACGTATCATCTGGAAACGGTACGCCTGCGGTATTTTAATGTTTTCGGCCCACGTCAGGATCCGAAAAGTCCGTATTCCGCAGTGATTCCACTTTTTATTACCGCCATGAAGTCTGGTAACTCTCCCGTGATTTTCGGTGATGGACAGCAGTCACGCGATTTCACATATGTCTCGAATATCGTCGACGCAAATCTCCTCGCGGCACATGCTCCCGCGGCAGAAGTTTCAGGGAAGGTATTTAATATCGCGAACGGTAAATCTTATAGTCTGCTGACTCTGGTGGACGTCCTAAATAAAATTCTTGGTACTCACTGGAAACCGATTCATAAACCTCCACGTGTCGGAGATATTCGTGAAAGCCGGGCAGATATTACCCAGGCACAAGAACGATTAAAATACACTCCACGTGTCGGACTTATGGAAGGTTTAGCAGAAACGGTAAATGATTATTAACCTCTGAAACGTGCTTTCATTTACTGGCGCGTACCACGCGATACACGACTTATTTTGTTTCACTTATTTTGGTATTACCCGTTTTTTCTGGTACCTAAAAACATCTGTCTCTGTATATAAAATCGAAATTTAACCCCGATACACCATAATTTCCTCTTCTCCGACATTTTTACTTGGCTGAAAATGCCGATTTCCTGAGCTGCACAAAACGGAAATTTAAAGGAGATTCAGGTATATATCACATTTATTTATCATGCATACACCTCATTCAAAAACCCCCATCACTCATACGGACTCCTCCGAATACAGTAAATTATCTGAATATCTTCATGCAGATTTTCCTCTTTCTGAACTGCTGGAACGCGCAAATCAGCAGACGCTGGCACATTTCTCTACTTTCGATCAAAAAACACAGAGCATTCGCCGACGCATCCGGCTTTTTGCACCACTTTATGTGGGTAATTTTTGTGTAAATCACTGCCGATACTGTGGTTTTCAGCATGACCATACGATCGAAAGGATTCACCTTACCCAAGAAGAAGTCCGGCAAGAACTCGACGTTCTGGAACGCAGAGGATTTAAAAATATTTTAGTCGTGGCAGGAGAAAATCCTCAAAAATGCACACCGGAATATTTTGCCGAAATCTGTAGAGAAATTATTCGTCGTGGCATGAATCCCTCTGTGGAAATCGCCCCGCAAACTATAAATGGATACCGTATTTTAACAGAAAATGGATGCCGTTCCATCACACTTTTTCAGGAAACATATGATCCCGAGCTCTACAAAAATTACCATCCACGCGGACCAAAATCCTCTTTCACGTGGCGTTATGAAACATACACTCGGGCAGGAACCGCGGGTTTCGACTTTTTTGGTTTCGGCTTCCTTCTCGGTCTGGCACCTCCGCTGGAAGAAATGGAACGAATGATCACACAGGCAAAAAAACTTCAGGCAGAATTTCCGTTAACAGGTATTTCTTTCAGCCTGCCGAGAATTCGCACCGCACCTCTTGGATTTCATCCTCCATACCCCGTTTCCGATGACCTGTTCATCCGGATGTACTGCGCACTGCGCCTCATTTTTCCAGAAGCAGAACTCGTGCTCTCCACAAGAGAAACCGAAGAAATGCGAAATCTGCTGTATAAAACCTGTATTACGTACACCAGCGCAGGATCTCAGACCGCCCCGGGGGGATATCATGCCGAAGAAACAGGGTATTTTTCCGGAGAACAGTTTCCCACGACAGATAATCGCAGCGTATCACAAATTATCCAGTGGTTAAATTCGGAAAATATTATAGCAGACTTTTCCTAATACATAAATATGGAAAATCACAAAAGCCTTCTTCCGTTTCCTCTTTTTATCCACATAACATTTTTTATATCCGATACACTATAAAATTCCGCTTCCTCGGCATTTTGTTTTCACTGAAAATACTGAGAGAAACGAAAATTTGTAGCGTATCGGACACATCTTGGTGTGCTGTAAAATTCCACTTTTCTGGAATTCATGTTCCATAAAATTCCCGCTGTCAGCCCCCGTACAAAACGGAAATTAAACGTGGGATCAGGATCATTATGCTTCATAACTGGCTAAAATTTTTCCAAAATACAGAGTATGAATATCTCCGGCCGAATAAGAAAACTGTTCTCTGATTCCAGGTGCCAGCTCCATTAAATCCAGCGGTGTTTTGTACACCACACGGCATTCATACGTAAATCCGCCGCCTTCAAGAATCGGAGTCTGAACCTCTCTGGCGGGAAGCATGACCATTCCACACTTCTCATATTTATCGACATTTGCCCCAGAACGACTTCCGCAAAAAGCCAGGGCTTCATCCCACGCATGATCCCGTGGTACACTGACAGTAAAATCCTCCGCGGTATCTATTAACTGGTATGTATAACGCGACCGGCGTACTGAAACGACAAAAATCGGCATCCGCCAGTGAATCCCCAGCAGACCCCAGCCGATGGTCATGGAATTTACACGTTCTCCGTTCTTCACTGTCAAAAAAGCTCCTGTCCGCTTCAGCTGCGAAATAACTCTGTCTGTATGATTCTGAAATGGCATTCTTTCCTCCTTTTATACTGCTTTACTTTAAATTTTTGTTTTATGCGGCCCTGAAAGCACACCGGTATTTTTACCGAAGTAAAATATCAAAAAAGCGAAATTTATATACCCGAAGCACGCTAAAATTCCGCTTCTCCAGCATTTTTGCTTCGCTGAAAATGCCTGCCTCAGAACCGTGCAAAACGGAAATCTAAAGTGGAAACAGTTCATGTATCGGGTACATAAACCTGAACTTTACCGTGTTCCAGACATAAAATTAATCCCCTTATATTATATTAACGAAAGGAAGAACGTCAAGATAAATTTTCTTAAACTGTAAAATTCACTGCATTCTGTCATATATCTCTCGCTGAGAAAATACATCAGTTTTAACTTTTACATAAACAGTAACTGTTACACTCACCTTACAGATATTTTCATCATAAAATTATCTCTCTAAAAATTTTTTGTAGATAAATTTCTTGCGCTTCCCCAAAAATACGATATACTTTAAAGGAAAGCGTCTTTACACTTTTACTGGTTCCACTTTTAATTTCCATTTTGAGTGGCTCTGAAAGAGGCATTTTCAGCACGAAGCAAAATGCCGGAAAAGCGGAATTTTATAGTATATCGGGTACAAAAGAAACCGTCTTCGGCGTTTTATCTGGACATACACTATAAAATTTCACATTCCCCGCATTTCGCATTTTTGAAAAATATACTTTCATGAACATATACAGGTTCTCGTTTAAATTTCCGTTTTATGCGGTTCTAGATGCAGGCATTTTTAGCGAAGCAAAAATGCCGTGGAAGCGGAAATTCATAGTGCATCGGATATAAAAACAAAACATTATAATAATACGAAAATGAAAACTCCCATGAATCCTTCCGACTCACCATCTCCTTCTCGGCGACGCATTTTAAATGTGATTCCCGCGAAAGTAACTTGGAGAGACGGATTCCTGGCTTACTGCTCCGGAGAATGTCATCTTTCTCAAAACACACTGCAGGCATACCGGCGGGATTTAGAGCACTTTTATACCTGGCTGGACAACAAAGATCTTCAGTCACTGACCATTCAGCAGCTTTCCAGTTATGTAAATTGGCTGCACGAATTAAATCTTGCACCAGCGACGATCGCCCGACATATCGTCACGCTAAAAATTTTCTTCAAATATCTTCAGATGGAAAAAGTCATCGACCAGAATCGTGCCGCGCTGCTGGGAAGTCAAAAACTCTGGGAGCGTGTTCCGAAAGTCCTTTCTCCGCCACAAGTAGACCGATTATTAACAGCTCCTGACGCCACTCAGAAATGCTGGCGCAGAGACCGGGCACTTCTGGAAATGCTTTACGCCACAGGATGCCGTGCCAGCGAGCTGTGTACTCTGCATATGTCCGATCTTCATCTGGATGAATATTTTTGTAAATGCACAGGAAAAGGTGATAAACAAAGAATCGTACCTCTCGGAGAAAAAGCAGTTCACGCTCTGCGCCAGTATTTCCTTTCAGAGCGCCCTTTACTGGCAGACAGAGGAAAACGAAATGGAGAAGAGCCGACGCATGTTTTCCTTTCATATCGTGGAAAACCCCTACAGAGACACCGACTCTGGGAGCTTATTAAACGTTACGCCGTGATTTCCGGAGTTCGCACCGACATAAGCCCACATTCACTGCGTCACAGTTTCGCCACGCACTTACTGATGAATGGTGCCGACCTGCGACAGGTGCAGGAAATGCTCGGCCACGCAAGCATTTCCACCACACAAATATATACTCATCTGGATGCTAAAAGGTTAAAATCCATCCATAAAAAATTTCATCCTCGTGCATAATCTGACACATATTTTCAAAAAATCTGAAAACCCAAAATACCGTTTTTTTCAGACACATATACCCGAATCACATATAAACTTTATCTGGCTCAAAATATTTCGCTTCGCAGCATAAATTTTCACTTTTCAGACTTTTTATATCGGATACACTAAATTTCCAGTCCGTATTTTTTAATTTTCCTGTCTAGTGTCGTACGCTCAATTTTCAGCATCTGAGCCGCCTTACTTTTATTTCCCTCAGTAAAATCCAGCATTTTCCGAATATGCTCTGCTTCCATTTCCTCCAGTGAACACGGCAAAAAATCCGGCACCTGAACGATATGTTCTCTCGTTCTTCTCGCCAGATTACCTGCTTCAAGTAAAATCGTGGAGGCTTCCGAATCTCCATCTGACGGAACCATAAGATTCGATAAAATCAGATCCGCTTCATCAATTTTCGTGCCTCGTGCCAAAACGACTGCCCGCTCAATCATATTTTTTAATTCACGCACATTTCCAGGCCAATCATATTCCACCAGTCGCTGTAAAGCCTGTGGAGTAAAACCTTCCAGCTTCCGTCCCGTTTCATCACGAAACATCTGAAAAAAATGTTGCGCCAGCCCCAAAATATCTTCCTTTCTCTGGCGTAATGGTGGCACAAAAATTTCCAGCACTCGCAGCCGAAAAAATAAATCTCTGCGAAAACGTCCTTCCATCACTTCTTGTTCCAGATCACGATTCGTCGCGGCAATTACCCTCACATCCGCACGAATCGGTTTATTCCCCCCTACTCTTTCAAAAGGATGACCTTCCAGTACACGTAAAAATTTTGCCTGAATATTCAGACTCATCTCTCCGATTTCATCCAGCATGAGGGAACCTCCCTCCGCCGCTTCAAATTTCCCAATTTTCCGCTCTGTGGCACCCGTAAATGCTCCGCGTTCATGACCAAAAAGCTCACTGGCCAATAAATCTTCAGAAAGTGCAGCACAATTCAGCGTAATAAAAGGTTTCTTATTTCTCACACTGGAATAATGCACCGCTCGCGCCACTAATTCCTTTCCCACTCCGCTCTCTCCCCGAATGAGGACCGTCGCCCGAGAATTCGCCGCCAGCACAATTTGTTCCGTAATATCTATAATCGCCTGACTACTTCCTATTATATCACTCTGAACCCCCAGACGTTTCCGTAAATCATCATTCTCACTACGCACCTGGGTTAAACTGGCAGCCAATTTTTGCTGCTGCGCAAGATTCTCCAGCGTTACCGCCAAAACTTCTGACACCCCCAGCGTAAAATCCAGATCCAGTTCATCTGGAACATTCATCTTATCCGTGGAATACATATGAATGATTCCCCAAATATAATCCTTACTGCGGATGGGAGCACAAATCACGCTCGTGGCATCCACGACTCCCGTACTGTCCCGGCGCCCAAGAATACTGTCCCCCATAACATGACGCGCTAAAACTGCATCTCCTGTTTCCAAAACCGTTTTCGCCAAAAAATCAGAAACGCGCTGATAAGAATGCGCAGAAGTAGACATGGCGATCACAGTCTCCAGCTGAGAAATATCCGGTAAACCATGATAATCTGCCGGCAGCAGTAACACCCCCGCCGTATCTAAAGGAAGCTGATAAAGCAGATACTTTAACACCATTTCGAGCTTCGTTTTTTTATCCACATCACAATTAATTTCCATGGCCAGACGACATAAACTGGACACATAATTTCTTATCCGCTGACCCGGTGCTTTTTGTCCCGCCACATCTCCCACCGGAACATCTAATAAACGCGCTTTATCCTGCCGATATGTGATCATGGTGTCTTCGGAAAAATTCCTTGACAAAACATGAGAATCTTCTAAAACAGAAACCATATTCTCAGAACCATAACCATCCAAAACGTTTCCGCTGGCCTTCTCACCTTCCGTTTTCTTAAATGCATTCGGCAAAGATACCGCCGGTAATGTGGTCGCACCGGTACCCAAAGCAATTTTTGGTGCCTGAGAAACTTCATTTAAATCATACAAAAATAAAAACTGTGTTTTCCCGATCTGTATCGTATCTTTCGGACTCAGAGGCGCATCCAGTTCCGGATCAATTTTTATTCCATTTATTCCCGTTCCATTTCGACTGTGTAAATCTCGCAGTAACCAGCATGAATCCATTTCGCTATAATAAACTTCCGCATGTACCCGACTACACAGTTCATCTTTTACCACGATTCGATTCGACGACGCTCGCCCGATCGACACGGTCTGTCCCGGAATAAGCCGAAAAACTTCATTCCATTTCGCCCCTTCTCGCTGCACTAAATAAGCGGTTACTGATACCATAACACCATGATTCCTTCAAAATTAATTCGTTATGAATTTCCTGTTCCGATTCATACCAGACTCCCCATCTTTCGGTTTCTTCTCATACTGATTATAACAAAAAACAAAAATTTTACTGAATATTCCGTAAAAATTTTATACCTGATACACTATGTATTTTTCGTTTCCCAGTACTTCCATAATATATATATGAAAAATCTGATTTTCTGAGCGACAAAAAAATCATACGGGTTCTCGTTTAAATTTCCGTTTTGCGCGGCTCTGAACGCAGACATTTTTAGTGAGCAAAAATGCCGGAGAAGCAGAATTTTATCGTACATCAGGCACAAAATGAAACTTGTGTAAAATTTAAATAAAGCCAGAGGGTACCTTCTCTGTTTCAGGAATCCCCACATTTTACACAGCGCAAAAAGCCCTTTTATTTAATGTAAACAAAGAACCGCCAAAAATCAACCATCCATACGGCTTCCATCACCATAAAACAGGAGAATTTTTTATTTTTTTATATTCACACCTCCTCCTGCTTTAAATTCAGTTTCGTGCGGCTCTGTCACCAAGATTTCATGTATCACAAAACGCTAAAAAGTGAAAATTTACCGTCACCGGGTATAATTTTATCGATTTTAGGAACTTTTTTTATAAAAATGCTAAAAATTTTAAAAATATAGATGGGATATGTTCTTTTTTCAGCGTAAGTAGAGTATAATATAAAATAAATTAAACTGATAAATAGAGAGTTATAATTTGTACTTATTTTCTTTTAAATTCCCGTTTTATGCGGTCCTGGACGCAAGCATTTTTAGTATCGCAAAATGCCGGAAAAGCAGAAATTTATAGTACCTCGGGAATAACACCTTTTTTTTTGCATTCTGTTTAAGAAATTAAAAAATATGATGATATAAGTGAAGATAAATTGATTTTCTTTCCATTTCCGTTTAACCAGTTCTGACTGCCAGCATTTTATCAAAACAAAAATTTTTGTTTAGATGTTCGCGGACAAAAAAGACAATAAATTTAAAATGTTTTATATACAAAAATGACGAACGTAAAATTTTTATAGTGTACAGATAAAATATTCAAACAAAATTTTTTCATTACAAGAATCAGGAGTTTCATAATGGTTTTCACTCGTTTTACCTTTTTCTCCATTTTTTCCGCTCTGGTTTTTATTTTCTGCTCAGAAAATATTCATGCTCAGTATGATTATTATGACAGTAACAGCGTGGGTGGAGTTATTATTGACGCCAGCGGTATGGTTTCTCAGGCACGTCCTGATGAAATGAAAAAACTTTTGTCCGAGCGTAAAAATGCCATGACTCCCGTCAGTGAGGCTTTTCATGGTCAGACGAATTCTCGGTCTATTTCATTAAAAAAAATTGATGCGGAACTGGCGGCATGTAAAAAAAATGGCACAGATATTCCTGAATCCATCTTATATTTAGGCGGTTTAACTTCTGTCGAATATGTTTTCATTTACCCAGAAACACAAGACATCGTTTTAGTTGGCCCGGCCGAAGAATGGACTGTCGGAACGAATGGCGTAATCGTGGGGAAAAATACTGGAAAACCCGTCATGATGCTTGACGATTTAGCCACCGCCCTACGTGCCACTCAGGGAAGCATACGAAATGTATTTTCCGTTTCAATTGACCCCACGCTGGAAGGTATTCAGCAGTTACGGGCATATGCTCAGACAATTAAAAACGTCACGTCCACAAAAAAAGTTTCTCAGGAAATGACGAAACGCCTCGGTCCGCAGGTCGTCACGCTCTCTGGTGTTCCCGCCGACTCTCATTTCGCTGGTATTTTAGTCGCAGCAGACTTCCGTATGAAGCAAATTTCCATGGGCGCTGAAAAATCTCCGGTACCTGGGCTTCCCTCTTTTGTCAGTATGATGAAGAAACCCACAGACTCGCAGGATCAGCCACGCTGGTGGTTAGCCCCCAATTATCAAAATATCACGCGCAGTAAAGATGGTCTGGCATGGAATCTTTCCGGCGGAAAAGTCGTCGCACTCACTGAAACAGATTATGTTGACGGAAATAAAATCATTCATGGTACAGGAAAAGCCAGTCCTGTTTATGGTGAATGGGCAAAGAAAATGACGGAAAATTATGATGCCTTATCCGTCGCGGATCCCATTTTTGGCCAGTTACGCACCTGTATGGATGCCGCGATCGTCGCTGCGATTATCACCGAAAATAATTTCTTAAACGTCGCTCCCTTAAATTCCATTCTGTCGGAAGAAACTTATTCCACATTAAAATTTAATGTTCCTAAAAATGTCCCCAGCACAGCGGTCATGGCAAAAAAAGGGAATGCCATTCTCGCCGTAAATGGAGGCGTTTCCATTAACATGTGGGAAATCGTCAAAAATGCAAAAACCAGTTCAGAGCTTTCTGTAAAAGAAAATATTGCCCCCACGGAAAACTGGTGGAAATAAATTTATACCACCCGCCCGTTACTCCGTATTTTGTTTTTTCTCTGTCCGCAGACAGATCAAGATACTGAAATTTCATCGGCTATAAAAAACCTCACCGCCGCTCGGGAAGCGCACGAAACTTCTCGGACGGCGGTATTTTTTTGGGAAAAATTTAGTCCGAAAGAATGTCGGAAAAATTCTTGTGCCATAATGGTTTTCCGACACCGGATGATGTTTTTTCATCACCCGGGAACGGTTCCCGGCACGGAGGATTTTGATGGCCCGTGCATTCTAAAAAACGCGAAATTAAAATTTTTTTAAAAAATAAAAATTTCTGGGAACTTTTGCCGCCGACACTCGTCAAAACGATGAAATTTTTGTGTTTCATACCCGATGCGCTATAAAAAACCGTCGTTCGTGAAACACATGAAACTTCTCGGACGGTGGTAGTGTGCTTTATAGAATCGGGTATTTTTATACCCGATACATTATAAAATCCGCTTCCTCGGCATTTTGTTTCGCTGAAAATGCCTGCTTTAGGGCCGCATGAAACGGTAATTGATGTGAAACCATTATAAAACATGCCGCTGGATTTCAGCCACTTTTTGACAGAGATTTTCATCCAGCCACTTCCCGAGTTCCTCCTTCTGAACATCAGCGAGCTTGGCTGCACTGCCTCACAAAAGACATGTTTGAGCGCGTCGATTCCGTCGGATTTCCATTTTTGAAAGTAATTGCGCACCGTGTTTTCGTCGACCATTAGCACCTCTGCCACGTCGCCGACAGACTACCACTGCCCAACAGAAACCCCGCGTTTTTAATCCTGTCCGCCACCCACTTTTCGTGAGTTTTTTTGTGCTCACGGCGCAAGTTTTCCAAAATATCTTGTGATAATTTGTAATTTTCAATTTTCCCACTTGACAACGCTTCTGAGATTAGTGATAATTATTATATCGTGCAAATTTTAATGAAATGTTTGCGAAATTTTAAATGGAATGAGTAAAGAATCCTCGGAATCCTTAACGTATAGGTGTTTTCATGAAAAAAATAATCATCGTGATTTGCATACTTTCTTATGTGATTCTTCT
>JAUNBR010000065.1 GCA_030527015.1 Planctomycetia bacterium | reverse complement strand
GAAATGTGTGTGGGCAAGAAATCTGGAAAAATACAGAAAAATAACAGAGAAACCTGTAAAAAGACATAAAAAAAGGGAATGTGTCCGGAAACACATTCCCCTTATTTTACTCCAGTTTTATTTTGCGGTCAACCGACACCAGCCAAAATCTGCGCACAGGAGGAGCAATGCGAATTCTCAGAGCCATGCCTTTTTGATGTTTCCAACAAATAAAACCGGAGTTTTATTATATGAAATATCAGTACAGATAATATCTGATTTTTTCATATGAAAATTATTTGTGTCCTTCCACAAATTTTCATACGATCATCGCAGATTTCTCTCGAGAACCTGTAATTTTCAGGTATTTCTCTGTCCATGACGAGAATTATAACATACCACCATGTGTTCTCCATGGAGAATTATGATCCGGCTGATCTAAATGCCATATACGTTCCCAATCATCTCTCATCAGGCGTAAACCTTCAGATGAATTTAATAACTGCTGTGTTCGCCGGGCAGGATCTCCGTCATAAATCGGAAGAAGGCATCCGGTGGCCTGGGAAACAAATAACGCTAAAATTATTCCAATAATCAATTTGCGCATTTCAAATACTCCTCCTTGAATAGTCTCTCATGCGGACTCTAACGCAAGTACTTTTTATATCGTCCATATCCATAAAAAGTATTAAGTATTTCAGGTAAATTTTGTCGATTTTGTCGAAAATTTTAATATTTTCTTAAAAAACGGCATTCTTCTCCCTGTTCTTAACAAAAATTGTTTGTGAAAATCCCCTATTTTCCTTATTTTTAATAATAAAATTTCATTTTTCGTCTTATTTATACCCGAGGCACAATAAATTTTTGCTTCCCTGGCATTTTGCTTCGCTGAAAATGCCTGCTTTCAGAGCCGCAAAAAACGGAAATTTAAAGGAAAGTCTGTATAATTTATCAGATTCACCTGGATTTTTAATTTTCTTTTATTTTTGTAATGCGGAAATTTCTGACTGGCAGAATCACGTTAAAAATTTATAGGAATTTCACAATAAATCTAAATGAAATCAAAGAAATTTTATATTTTGACACAAAAAAAGGAACTGTGAAAAATCACAGCTCCCTTTTAAATGACATTCGTCCAAAAATAAGACGGCTCCTCCTGTCATTTTTATGTGCGATATACTATAAATTTTCAGTTCCCCCCATTATGGAAAGCACACCGAACGTTTTAGGGCATAATATTATATGTTTCCATTTTTTAGTTCTTAAAGCCAGCATTTTAAGCCCAGCCTGCTGCGGGCCGCGAAGTAAAAACGCCGGCCTGTCGGCAGACAGGAAAAGTGGAATTTAATCGTGCATCAAGTATAAATCATTTTCGTTTCATTACCATAATGGAAAGGTCACGCTGGGGTGAAAGCTCTGCTTTTTGGGAAAGATAATTTTTTGCGAATAAAGTAATCATATTCGCGCTATTATGCCGGCGGGGAAACAGTAATCTGCTTAAATCTTCTTTTCTGCGCAAAATCTGATTTCGTGGCATACCTTCCGGCACACCGTCCGAAAACAGCAGCAAAAAGTCACCCTGTTCCATGAAAAGTAATTTTTCACGACAATTTAATTCAGAGTGAGCTCCAAGATAATGAAATTTTTTTTCATAAGCTGGAGAAGTGAGTATCTGGCAGGCATTTTCTTCATGAAAATATAGTGCGTCCAGTGTACCCGTGGCGGCGAAACGGACCATCTGATTTTCGCCCTGCTGCTCAATTACTCCGCAGCAGAGGGAAATTTTTCCGTCCGCGGCCGACTGCATCCATAATGTATGATTCACGTTACATAATAATTCTTGTGCCGTCATATGGTAAGACGCATACGCACGCAGAGCGGTTTTTACTGCCGAGGCGACACACGCTCCCGCTAAACCGCGTAAACCGACGTTTCCCAGTGCGAATACGATTCTTCCAGGTTCTCCCGGAACGGAAAACCAGTCATAAAAATCACCGCAGACCGTGTTTCCCTGATGAAATTTTTTGCCATTTTCTGTTTTTGCGCAAAAATATAAATTCGGCGTCATCTCTTCTGCACAGGTCTGCACGGAGCGATTAGAGGTCGTCCAGCCCTTAAAATCCCACTTTTCCAGCCAAAAGGAGGGCAGGGGTAACTGATTTTTCTGAAATTCTGACGCTTTTCGCATTTCTTCTTCATATGTCAGAGTCAGGACATGATTTCTGTATGCGATTTCTCGTTCAAGATCCAGCGCGATATGGTCTGCCACCATTTCCACCAGAAGGATGGTTTCTTCATTCGAAAAGAAATCAGTTTCGTCTGAATAAAACCAGACGGTTCCCAGTAAAGAATGTCCTGTCACCAGAGGGAGACACACCGCCGACGCGAAATCACCTTCCGGAGGGAGCCAGTTATTTGAGGCGGTATTATCATAAAACACGATATCCCCTCTCATGGCCATGGCGTCTGGTAAAGAATCCTTCCACGGACGCTGAGGTGCCAGCAGATGGTCCACCGGGATTCCGATTCCGTACCGTAATTTTAGGCTTTTTCCTGTCTGGTCCACCAGATATATGCCGATCGCGTCCACGCGCAGCACCTGTCGGGCATATTCCAGCAAAAGGCGGAATCTCTCGGGAAACTGCTTTTCATCGGTGGGATGAGGGCGGTCAAAGACCGGGCACTGCCGCACCATTTCTGATTCTTGGCGCCATAAATATAAACGTAAGGTCTGCCACTCAGAAATCATTTCTGCCAGAGTCATGGCCATTTTTCGTGCCTTTTCAAAAGATACTCCTGGCAAATTATGTTCTTTTTTCTCTTTTTGACATGCCGGTTTTTGTCTGAGACGTAAGAAACCCACCGGTGCACTGGAATCCAGCTGCGGAATTTTCTTTTCGATAATTGATTTATCCGAAATCATACTACTTTCGATTTCTGATTTTTCAAGAATTTTCTGAAGGCTTTCCATTTCTTCTGGTGTACAGCCCATTTCAGTAAATTCTTTCTCCCAGTCTGTAAAGAGGTTTTTTCGGACAGAAGAAACTTCTTGTGTATGATGCATGGATGCCGCAAAAATTTTTACCGGAAGCCAGACATCTTCGGTCTCTGAGATTTCCTGAACCATACTCGGGGGTAATGGGTGTGGAAGTTCTTCGGAACCTGGAAGCATTCCCACAGAAATTTTTTTACATTCTGAAAGTTTATTTTTTTGCGGTATTTTCGAAATAAGCTCCGAAGATGCGGCATAATATTTTACCTCCCACCCGATTAGACGGCTAAATTCACGTAACATGGGGTGTAAGCTGCCGATCTGGTGTAACTCGGGGAGGAAATAATTATATGGAATCGCTGGGACTTCGCCACCGGCGTTTTTATCTGGAAGTTTTTTAGTCACTTTTTATCCTTCATGATGATCCGCAAGAACTGTGCTGTGCATTCCATCCTGATTTCACTTTTTGTTTTCGTTTTTTCTGTTTTATACCCGATGTACGATAAATTTCCGCGTCACCGGCATTTTTGTTTCGCTGAAAATACCGGCTTTAAGAATCGCACAGAACGGAAATTTAAAGTGGAAACAGAGTATCATGTTTTCGTCAGCCATAAATTCACGCAGAAAAGTATCTTCGGGAAAGTCGGACATCTGACAGAAAAAGCAAAAATTTTAGTGTCTCAGTTATAAAACATCATCGTCATTAGGTTCAGAAAATGTAAGAAAAAGCAAAAGAAGTCATGATATACAGTATGTGACGCATGTGCGAATTATCCACCTGTGTGGGAAAGGCGGGTTTTGTCTGTCTTTTCTTGTGTATCAGTCTTTCTCTTTTTATCTCTGATTCACAAAAATCAGGTCTTTTGCCGTTTTATACTCTCAGATTCTATTTTAAAATTTCCATATTATGAGGCTCTGAGCGCCAGGCATTTTCAGCTCAGTCTGGTGCAGAAAGGGAAACAAAAATGTCTGTCTCCGGCGGAAAGAAGAAATGGAAGTTTACAAAAAAGAAGAAATGGAAATTTACAAAAAATATGGAAAATTTATTGTGTATCGGGTATGAGAAATTTTGGAAAGATCCCTGAAGAGAGGATTTATACCCGATGCACGATAAAATTCTGCTTCACCAGCATTTTTGCTTCACAGAAAATGCCTGCGTTCAGAGCCGCACAAAACGAAAATTTAAAATGGAACCAGGATATGCCCGATGCACGATAAATTTTCGCTTTTCCTGTCAGCCGACATTTTTGTTTCTCGGCCAGCAGCAGGTGGGGATAAAAATACCTGGCTTTTAGAGCCTCCGAAAACGGAAATTTAAAGGATCCCCAGTGAAAAACCACGGAACATAAAAGAAGGGGAGGGAAATAATGGGAAATGAATCGGCGTTCTGTTTTCTTATTCCGCCGTGGCGTTTTCGACTTTTCGTGTCCAGTATTTTAGTGAAAAAAGATAAAAATTCATCCATTTTTTTCGAATTTTTTCGTCCATTTCGATTTTTTGAATCATTTTAATCTGTTCTTTCTGCCAGTCAAGAAAAAATTGTGCAGAGCGGCGACTTATATAAGGTTTTCCATTTATTTTTACATAAAAAGGAGCTGTCATGGCGCACCGGTATGTCTGCGTCACGTCCTCCACCACTCGGAGCATAAGCCAGCCACTTTCTTTCATTTCCACAGGAGGCAGACGGCCAGATTTTACGTAATCCGCAAAACGAATGGACTGGGTTACCTTTCCGTTTACGATGATTTCAAGATACTGAATGGAGGAGCGTGTGGACAGAGTTAATCCCAGAGTGAGGGTGACTGGTCCGTCTCCCTCATATTCCAGGACATCACCGGGTAAACACCCTTCCACCGTGGGGCGCAGCAGAGGGCCATTCGTGACCACCACCGTTCCATAACGAAATGCATTCCACCAGGTCTGCCAGTCATATGCGGCGGCCGCTCCTTCCTCAAGAAAACCTTCCTTTTCCGGATGCTGCTGACGATATTCCTCGGCATTTACGAAAACATAAACGCGATTTGCGCCCACGGCGTTCGGCGAAATCCCTGAACCGCTGCCTGCGCTGGGCGTAATTTTATGTCCTGTATTTAATAAATGATAATAAACATCTTCCGTCCATCTCTGCTGTCCCACCGGCCCCGCATAACGTACTTCGGCAGAGACTCCTTCCTGAAATCCGAAATCACTGGGACGTTTTTCTGTCTGTGGCGGTGTCAGTCTTTTTACATTTATTTTTTTATCTCTTTTAACCTCTGGAAATTTATCCCAATTTATGTTCTGTGGTAAAAGCTGATCCCGCGTAATCTGTGGTCCCAGCAGCTGATATGCGTCTAGCATTTTTGTCGCCGCCAGAGCCGGAATATCCCAGGAATTCGCGTCCAAAACATTTACGATCATTTCCGGTTCTTTTTTGCGTAACTGATAAATTCCCTCCAGTGTAACTTCTTTTCGGATGATTTCCTCAGGGTTTACTTTATGTGAATCCGTTTTGTCGGAATTTAAAACAGAATCTGTGTTTTCTGTTCCCGACGAAAAATCTTCATTTTTTCGCGCCAGTCTGGGAGAAAGCTTTATAAGAGGTGCCGAAAGATTCAGAAGGGAGACTTTACATCCCGGTCTGTCCAAAACATAATTAAAAGGAGTGTAAACGCGGTCCCGGTTAAACCATATCGGAGCACCATCATTTTTTGAAGTATCCATTTTAGGATCTTCCATCAGAGGTACCACATGAACGTCTGAGCCGGACATAAGAGCCTCTATCTGTTTTATGGGACGAGATACATAAAGGTCACCGCTCCACCATCCGTCCACAGAAAGATTCGTGAATCGGGTAAGACGTTCTGTTTTGGCGTCTCCGGAAGTCCGATTTAACTGAAAATGTCCAGAAACGGGAAGATATTCCAGTCCTCTTTCGATTTCCAGAGGATAAAACCCGGGAGAATAATTCATGGTGACACTTCCAGGTGAAGTAAAATGGTCATACATGAAAGGAAGTTTACCGGCTCTCTGCGAAAGTCCTTTTTGTGTGCGGACATACACCTGGCACGCCACCGGCTCTCGGGTTTCAGAGTCCACCGTCTGAAGGATAAACTCCGCCGCGGAAAGAGATTCAGATATATGAGATCTCAGGAAAAGTCCTGTACCGAAAAAAATAAAATATAATAACAGAATGTGATAATTTTTCCATAATGGATATACAGGAGATTTTTTCTGCATAATATTCTTTCTGTGTATATTTCTAAAAAATATATTCCGGTTTTTTCCTGGATAAAACGTTTATGATGATCGTCTTCCACAGGCCAAAATTTTTAGGAGATATGATAATTTTTATGTGAAATGTTTCTAGAAAACTACTTTTTTATCTCTGATACATTATAAATTTCCGCTTTTCCGGTATTTTTGTTTCGCTGAAAATGCCTGCTTTAAGAACCGCACAAAACGAAAATTTAAAGGAGAATCAGTATATCCATCTGAAATGCAGGAGAGATATGAATTTTAGCACATCAGGCATAAAGTGGTATAATATACCCGATACATTATAAAATTCAGCTTCACCGGCTTTTTTGCTTCGCTGAAAAGCCTGCTTTTAGAGCCGCACAAAACGAAATTTTAAATTGGAACCAGTATATTTCAGAAAACCGAGATTCCATTTTCTGAAATTTAACAAAAATTTGTGCGTACAGGCTCCGATTTAAAGTTCCGTTTTGGGTCCGTAAAATGAGTATTTCAGGATGCGCAAAATTTTGGTCTGCCGACAGAAAAAGTGAAGATTTACCGTACATGGAGGATATGATTTCTTAAAATATTTTATCTTCTGGAGAATCCAGTTACCATATAAGCTGGAAAACTCATTCCAAAAGAGATTAAAAATCATACCAGAATCCCCAGCCGATCTGCCTTTCTTTTCGGTCATAAAACTGATACTGGTTCGGGTATCCATCCAAAAAATAAAGCCCGGTACGGAATGTGTGCTGATACAGAGTTTTCCACTGCCAGCCCAGCTGAAAGGTTAAAGTGCTCCCAAAATCATTATCCTCACTAAAACGGCAGTGCAGGGCAAAAAACGGGGAACCTTTTACGCTGGGTAACATCATCGGACTGTACTCACATCCCAGTTCGAACTGCCACGGTTTCGCGCCCTCATCCGTCCAGACGGCGTAATTCATCTCAAAATAAAACCGCCAGTTCGCGTCTGGCCGATACGCCGCGGCCAGCATGAGTGTATCTCGAACATAATTACGTCTTTCTCTCGGATTTTCCTGGCGTACCATCAGTTCATCTCCCCGGTGTGAGCTGATGTGGTAATAACCGAATTTAAATTCCCAGTGATGATACCGAAATGTTAAGGGACATCCGAAACGATAATCGGTTCCCCATACTTCTCGATCACCGTCCAGCGTTAAACGTGCCAGAGCGGCGCATTCCACATCCAGCTGAAAGCCTTCTGGATACAGCTTTTCAAAATTTCCATAACGTACCATTCCGAATCTTCCACCGAGTGTCGGATCCCAATAATTTATATTTTGTCGGCTCTCATGAATAAACTGTACTCCCATTCTAGATTCAGTGATACTGGCAAAATATGATCGGAATAAAATTCCTGTCGGAAATATCTGCCACCGCCATGCGGCATCTGACCGGGGTAATGCCCGCCCCAGACCGGGAATACACGCCCGAAAAGACGGATCCCATGAGATAAATTCCGCTTCCTGAGGCGTAATATCCGTGTTTTGCCCAGATATTCGTGTCTGTCTGCCGGAATGATCCTGGGGTATATTATAAGTACTGTCAGGACAAAAAGAATCGGAGTCCATACAGGGATCTGTACATATTATCGGATTACAGAAAGGAAAGGGAATTTCTTCAGCTCGGCAGGTTTCGGCAGTTTCATACTGTCCGGTCATATTTTCGTGGGCACTAAATACGGCAGAGGAAAAAGTACAAAAACTGAGAAAAAAAATGAATGTCAGAATACGGAACATAATATCACACGGTATAAAAAAATAATAGTTAATAAATGGTAACTAAATTTATCTGCATGATATTAACTTTTTTCCTTCATCGAGAAAAGAGTGATTTTAACTGTACAGCTTAAAAATGGAAAATTTTTCAGTTTTTTTACGAAAAATTTAATTTTTTACCAGGATGATCCTCCGCGACTATTTAAAATTTTTACTTTTTGTGGCCTAAAAGCGAGCATTTTCAGAGAAATACTGGTTCTCGTTTAAATTTTCATTTTGTGCGGCTCTGAAGCAGGCATTTTCAGCGAAGCAAAAATGCTGGAGAAGCGGAAATTTAAAATGGAACCAGTATATTTCCATCTGCCACGGACGTAAAAAATGGAATGTGCCGCTTCAGACAAAAATGAATTCTGTATATTAGTGATAAACGGAGAGAGAAAGAGAGTTATTTTTTGCTTTTTTTTATGACCGTAATCGCGTCTGGTTCCGGACATACATAAAAACACGTGCCGCAGCCGATACATCCTTCTCCACAGTATTCCGTGGCTTCATATCCCAAAATATTAATCGCCGTCCCTTTTCGTAAGACTTTTTTGGGGCAAAACTCGATACACAGACCACAGGCTTTACAGTTATCGGTATGAATTATTACCGTCGGGCCGGGCGGCAAAACTTTTACTTCATTTCCACTTTCGCTCATTTTAATTCCCCTGTACCTGCATTCATTTTAATTTTCATTTTCACATTTTTTTTCTTCGACATTCGTAAATGCAGAAGTATTTATTCCCAGCATCTCTTTCGCCATTTCACGTAATCTGTATTTTTGGATTTTTCCGCTGGTGGTTAACGGAAATTCCTTCACGAAAAAAATATGCTGTGGGCATTTATACCGCGCGATTTTTTCGTGTGCATAATCTTTTACGTCTTCTTCGGTAAGAATCGCATCATCATCCAAAATAATAAATGCGCCGGGCACCTCCCCATAACGTTCATTCGGAACGCCCACCACCTGCACATCCCGTACACCGGGAATCGTGTAAATAAACTCTTCCAGTTCACGCGGATAAATATTTTCGCCGCCACGAATAATCATATCTTTAATTCGGCCCGTGATTCGATAATAACCATTTTCGTCCACGGTTCCCATATCTCCGCTGTGCAGCCAGCCTTCTGAATCGATTACCGCCGCGGTGGCCTCCGGCATTTTATAATATCCTTTCATGACATTATACCCTCGGCAGCATAATTCCCCGGGCACGTGAGGAGGACAGGTTTCTCCTGTTTCTGGGTCCACGACTTTTACTTCGATATGATCCATTCCTCGTCCGACCGTCGTGGCACGGATTTCGGGGGAGTCGTCTGTGGATGTCTGCGTAAATACCGGGGACGCTTCCGTCAGTCCATAACAGATCGTAATGTCATGCGCGTGCATTTTTTTCATCACATCATTCATGGCGGAAATGGGGCAGGGACTTCCCGCCATGATTCCCGTGCGCAGAGAGGTAAAGTCGAACATGTCGAACATGGGGTGATTTAAAATCGAAATGAACATCGTCGGCACACCATATACCCCAGTGCATTTCTCTTTCTGAATCGCCGCCATGACCAGCAGCGGATTAAATTCTTCCAGCATGACCACCGTGCATCCGTGTGTAATACACGCCATGATTCCCAGCACGATTCCGAAACAGTGAAACAGGGGAACCGGCAGGCAGATCCGGTCATTAACCGTAAATTTTTGTCTTTCACCGATATAAAATCCATTATTCACGATATTATAACTGCTGAGCATCACACCTTTTGGAAACCCTGTCGTTCCGGAGGTGTACTGCATGTTTACCGGTGCGTCTTTATCCAGTTTAGACATGCATGAACGTAATTCGTCATCCGGACAGTTCTGTCCCAGCAGGATCAGTTCATCTGTATTATACATTCCCCGGTGTTTTTCCTGACCCACATAAACCACGTATTTTAGTTCAGGAAATTTTTCGCTTTTCAGTTTTCCTCGTGGGTGCGTTTTTAGCTCGGGCACCAGATCATACAGAATCTGCAGATAATCATTATCCCGAAACCGATCGATCATCGCCAGCATTTTCATGTCGGACTGCTTCACCAGATATTCCAGCTCATGGCTTTTATAGGCCGTGTTTACCGTTACCAGTACGGCTCCAATTTTTGCCGCGGCAAAAGTAAAGGTCAGCCAGTCCGGCACGTTTTTCGCCCAGATCCCCACGTGATCTCCAGGCTGAATGCCCACCTCCAGCATTCCTTTCGCCAGCGCATTCACTCTCTGGTTAAATTCACCATAAGTCCACCGGGCACCGCGGTCTGGATATACTAAAAATTCATGATCTGGCTGTTTTTTAGCCATCTCTTCAAAAAATACACCTAAAGGAAGATCGGTAAACGGCATAATACACACTAAAAAAATATTAAAACAGAGATGAAATATTCCAAAAATTACATATTACTTTTTTCTGTGGCCAAGATTTTCACTGACCATTTTTATTATTTCTTATACTGCTGGTTCCACTTTTTAAATTTCCGTTTTTTTACGGCTCTTGAAGCAGATATTTTCCGCGAAGCAAAATGCCGAGGACGCGGAAATTTATAGTATATCGGGTATAAAGTTCATCTATTCTTTATCGAGATTCTTCAGGAATTCTTTTCCTCGGCCATTATTCTTTTCGCTAAAATTTTTGTCTTTTCATGCAGTTCGGGCTGTGGTGTTAATCGGTACGGCGCATTCTGATCATAATGCTCTTCCAGCAGGGCACGAATTTTTTCCGGGATTTTTACCGCTCTTTTATTTTTGAAATCATAATGCACGATTACGACTCCCCCCAGCGCGACATATTCTCCACGTAAATACGCACCGTGCACGATATGAAAGGAAGAGTTTCCGATATGCGTAATCCATGTATGGATTTCCACTTCCTGATCCGCATAATGAATCTGACCGATATAATCCATTTCCAGACGAGCCAGGATCAGATTCCATGTGTCGGGATCATATTTCGGGTTAAACCACTGAAAAATCGGATTCCGTGCTTCCTCGAACCATGATGGAATGGACAGATGATGCACATGCCCAAGAAGATCTGAATCACCAAAACGAGGATAAACTTTATATTTTAACATAAAATCACTTTAATATTTATACTGTTTCCGCTATAAATTTCTGCTTTCTCTTTCCGCTGACAGACCAGTCAGCATTTTTGTTTCGCTGAGAATGCTTAATTTCAGAATCATGTAAAACGGAAATTTAAAGTATACCAATTTTCTTTAAATTTTCGTTTTGTGAGGCTCTGAAGCCGTTTTTTTAGTGAAACAAAAATGCTGGAGAAGCGGAAATTTATAGTGCGCATCAGGGATAAAACCAGGGATATTTTCAGCACACATTCATTTTTTGGTATACGGCACAAATTTTCTTTAAAATGGCGTGTAAACCACCGCCAGAATTTTCGCGCCATTTTCGTCTGCCGCATGAACGTTATGTGGCACCACGGAATCATAATAAATACTGTCACCTGCATCCAGAATATACGTCGTTTTCCCATAACTGATTTCCAGACGCCCGGCAAGAACATAAATAAATTCTTCTCCCTCATGAGTGCTTAAAGGATGTTCCTCATGAAAGCGTATGTCGATTAAAAATGGTTCCATGTGCCGAGTCTGTTTATCTGCCGCAAGAGGTGAGAACACCAGCGCGCTTTGTTGTGCTGAGGATTCACTGGAGCCCGCTCCGGAAAAACGCACGATACGTGTGCCTTCTGTGCCCATTTCCTCTAATTTTTCCGCACGATTTATCACCGGCCCTGTCTGAATCACGTCATCTAAAAACGTACCCAGCCGAATTCCCAGCGCTCGGGCGATACTTAATAATGGCGCCAGGGAGGGGATTAAATCTCCTGCTTCCAGTCTTCGCAGTAACTCCGGCGGACAGTGACTGGCCTCCGCCAGCTGCTGCACGGTCATTTCCAGCCGTTCCCGGTGCTGGCGAATTTTCTCGCCGATCGAATTTTTTTCCATTCTTATCTTTCTTTCTAAAATATATATGTCCTGTAAGAATAAAAATTTATATACCACAAAATTATACACCATTTCATTAAAAAAGGAAGGAGAGTTGCCGCACTTTCCGCGTCCCCCCGGTAAACTGATACTCGTCCCGTTTTTTATACTGGCTCCACTTTAAAATTCCTGTTTCATACAGTTTTATCTCTGAGGCACGATAAAATTCCGCGTTCCCGGTATTTTTGTTTCGCTGAAAACGCCTGCTTTCAGAGCCGGAGAAAACGGAAATTTAAATAAGAATCAGAGTATATAAAATTCTAGATTCCATTTTTTCTGTAATATAAAAAATAACTTTCTGTGTAAATTTTGTTCTGGTATCAGAAAATGTTTCTTTGATGTAAAACCGGTATAACCATTACAGGCTGAAATTTTGCAGATTTCCTTATGAATTTATAAAATACAAAATTACATCTTTTTTGTAAATTCTCTAATTTAACATTTATCTTTTCGGAAATTTTCGCCGATACTTCCTATTACTGCGAAACATTTTATTTTGTGTAAAAAACGCAATTTAAATGTTCTGCTTTTTTTAACTAAATAATTTACACCCATGAAACGCTGGATAACCTTTCCCGAAAACGAGTTCCTGTATTACTGACGTTTTTCGTTATGTTTACCTGGATGAAACATACTTGGTTTTGAATGAAATTTCAGATTTCTGTGGTCATGGAGCCTGGTCATTTTAAGTACCGTAAAGTGCTGAGGGCATTCTTGACCGAACTGAATTTTATGTGTGCCAAGTAAAATACTGATTTTACTTAAATTATCATCTGTACCTTCTGAGAATACTTTTTAAACCTGATACATTATAAATTTTCATTTTTTAACATTTTATGATTTTTGAAATATCTGTGTCCGTGACAGCAGAAATGTAAATTTTAAAGTGGAATCAGGCATATTTTTGGTGAAATGATTTTAGGTGATTTCCCGAGATGTGGTATTTTGAAGGCAGAGAGGAAATGCATTCATCTGTGAATCGTACCGAAAAATGACATGATACCTGATGCACTATTAATTTTCATTTCTCTGTTCGCCGGTAGGCAGAGCATTATTTTTGAACGCATTTTGTTGCGGAAACTGAATTAATGGTGACTTGAGTAGAAAACAGCAAGAATTATTTTCGGGGACAGAATTATCCGCAGATCCTAAACGGAAGAGAGGAACGTTATGGTCTGCAGTCAGCTCAATATTTCGAGTTGTTCTGAATTAAGAGATTATATTCATGAAACATTATGTAATCATAATTTATTGAAGCGCGGTGTATTTCCGTTAACGGAACGCCGCTTACAGCGTGGAGGAAAGCCCTGCGGTATTTTTTATTGTCTCCATGGTCCACGTATGGTGAAATTTACCGCGATTTGGGAAACAGATAATAATCAGATTTTGTTTTATGGTCCGAACGGACAAAAAGTACAGCAAACAACTTTGTTGGATGCGATAATTGATGATGCGCCGTCTTCACTGTAAAATTCGAGGCACGGCGAAACAAGGAGGTTTTTATGTTAGTGTTATCTCGGAAAGAGAGTGAAATTATTCGTGTCGGAGATTCCATCGCGATTACCGTGGTGCGAATCGCGAAAGACCGGGTGCGCCTGGGAATCGAAGCGCCAGAGAATGTTCTTGTGCTGCGTGGTGAGTTGGAGAAGGGTGAAGATGGAGAACGGGAAGAAGAGGAAAAAGAAAAAAGCTCTGCGCCTGAACGTTCTGTATCTGTACAGTCTTCTCGTGCTGCGGTTCCGCGGCGTACACTGGCGGAGTTTCGTCGTTCTCGAATGACGCACCAGTTTTCAGAGGCTTCATCTTCTGCTGAACAAAAAGAGGAGTCGCCTGGGAATATCGCAGTCGAAGAAGAAACGGCCATTCAGCAGGAAGAGAAGCCCACAGGAAATCGGCGGTTCTTCCGCTGGTAAAACTGTGAGAGTATGATATTCTTGTGACACACAGAGATTTTGCCAGGTTCTGTATTTCAGTACCTGGCTTAATTTTTGGGGTTTTTCTGATGCGCAGCAGAGGAAACAGTACCCCTTGTTTTTTTTGCCGCGCCAGATAAAATGAAAAATAGTCCGAGTTCTCATGGTATACTGATTTTCGTTTAAATTTCCGTTTCGTGCGGTTCTGAACGAGGCATTTTCAGTAAATCAAAATACCGGCATGCCTGTCTGCGGACAGGAGAAGCGGAATTTTATCGTGCATCGGGTTTAAAAGTTCTTTTGCTGAAAATTTTTTGCTGAAAGTTTTCATGGTAAAAGATGATGCACACGGTATTCCTTATGGACTTTTGTCGACATAAAAAATGTTGCGGCAAAAATGGTGGGGAAACGGACAAAAAACATTCTGGAGGATACGCGAATGGCTAGCAGGCTGACTCGAAATCAGTTGCCGGGAGACCGGTTGAGGGTTCGAATCCCTTGTCCTCCGCTGCGCTATTTTGCATAAAAATGCAGAACAGCGTTTTTTTTTGTGCTCTGATGCCAGATTCTTATACTGTGTACTGGTTCCACTTTAAATTTCAGTTTTTTGCGGCTCTGAATTCCGGCTTTCAGGATTTTTCAGCGAAGCAAAAATGCCGGGGAAGCGGAATTTTATCGTGTGTCGGGAAAAGTACGGCACTCTCCGTCCCTCTCCTTTTTATTTAATCGCGACGTAATTCTTTCAGGTTTTTTTCAGGTTTTCGAAATGCGTGAAAAGCTCAGGTTTCCTGCTGACGGCAGATTTCTTGGCCGATGAAAGAAAAAATAGCAGAAAAATCTGGCAGAAAAATGCGAAAGGATAATTTTTATCGGAGGCACTCTAAATCCCGCTTCTTCTGGTTTTTTTTGCTTCGCTAAAAATGAATCATTCAGAGGCACACAAAACGGAAATTTAAACGAGAATCGGCATGTCGTGTCGGAGGGTGAAAGCGCCGTTCAATAATCCGCAAAATTCATGTTTTGGTACTGGTTTTCGCCGGCCGTTAAAACATAAGGCCCACGCTCGGTGATGGCGATCGTATGTTCGAAGTGCGCACTATTTTTGCCGTCCGCGGTAATCTGCACCCAGCCGTCTTTTCCTTCTTTAACTTTCGCGGTACCGACGTTTACCATGGGCTCCACCGCGATTACCAGGCCAGGCTGAATACGGAAATCTGCACCGCGGCAATAATAATTCGCGACCTGCGGTTCCATGTGCATTTCTCGACCGATTCCGTGTCCGACGAAAGTGTCGACGACCGAAAAACCATGGTCTTCCACGTACGCTTCCATTTCCGCGGCGATCTGGTTCCAGTGTGATTTTACGGCCAGCAGCTCGATCGCCAGATCCAGCGTGCCTTTCGTGACGTCCAGCAGTTTTTGCGTTTCAGGAGAAATGGTGCCCACGGGATACGTCATGGCGGAATCCCCACACCAGCCGTAAACGCGGCAGCCGGTGTCCACACTCAGAATGTCACCTTCTTTCAAAACGCGGTCACTGGGAAAGCCGTGTACGACTTCTTCATTAATGGACATGCAGCAGACCGCCGGAAAGGGACGCTGGCGTGAGTGAAGCTGGACTCCCTTAAACATTCCCTCCAGATTTTTCCGGCGAAAATAATCTTCCACCTGTTCATTTATCTCGTGGGTGGTGATGCCCGGACGCACTAAACCCCGGACGATTTCATGTGCTGCGTGCACGTGCAGGCCAGCACGACGCATGAGCCGAATTTCTTTTTTTGATTTTAACTCGATCATCTCGCCGCTCGCTTTCTCTGTCCTGATAATGCCCCGACAGCTGGCAGTCATATCTTGCTGGAACAAAATTTCTTTCGAGTGCTGTTTTCTTCCCGTTTTCATAATCACGGCAGGAATTATGGATGCGGTTCATTCTCGTGTGAGATGAACGCCGATCGTGGAGGAAAAACACCTGAATCCCTGTGAAATATCATTTCAGCACGGGTAAAAAGACATTATTTTTCCTGGCCTGCCGTGGGCGGGGAAACCGGCCGCCGAGATAATAAACGGTGGTACGCCAGAAATACTGATTCACGTTTAACTTTCAGTTCTGTGTGACTCGGAAACCTGTTTTTCACCGAAGCAAAAATATCGGAGAAACGGAATTTTATCGTGCACGGGATATAAAACCCGGCGCGTTTACCCTGTTCGCTGAGATGAAACTCTCATGATTTTACACGAAATTTTATACCCGATACACTATAAATTTCCGCTTCCTCGGGATTTTTGCTGTGCTGAAAATGCGTGCTTTCAGAACCGCACAAAACGAAAATTTAAAGTGGAACCAATTTAAATAAACGGAAAAATATAAGGGATGAAAAATCTCCACGTATTTCCACCATTTTTATCATCAGTGCGTTTTACAGCCCATGCACGAAATTTCCTCTTTCCCCGTCCGCCGACAGGCCGGCATTTTTACTTCAGTTTTACTTCGGCGAAAAAACCCGTTTTCAGAATTTCGTAAACCGGAAATTTACAGGAGAACCTGATAAATCCGGCATGTAAATTTATTTCCCAGTGTATTTTTACCGATATACGATAAAATTCCGCATCTCCGGCATTTTGCTTCTGAAAATGCCTGCTTAAAGAACCGCACAAAATGGAAATTTAAAGTGGAACCAGTATTTTGTTTCGGTGAAAAAACCTGCGTACGGAACCGCGTGAAATTAAATTTAAAATAAAATTAATATGGACGCGGTGGGTTTCCGGAATGTTCTCTGTATCCGCATGAAATGAGATCTTACCGTGAAGGGAACTTTTCGGAAAAAAGGAAAATCGGACAGTGAAGGTGAGAAATATGTGTCTTCATTCTCAAAATTTTCCTGTCCGTATTTTACCAAAACAGGAAACCTCTTATGCGATTTTATCGAGAATACCTTCCATCCGAGTGAAGATTTCGTCGATCGTCCCCAGACCGTTAATCGTCTGTAAAAGACCCTTTTTCGAATAATAATCCAGAAGCGGAGAAGTCTGATTCGCGTAACTCGTTAACCGGTTCCGAATGGCTTCTGGAGTGTCGTCTGCCCGACCACGCCCGGCAAGACGTTTAAACAGTTCCTCTTCCGGAACTCGCAGCTCCAGCACCAGATCCAGCGGAGTATTTTTCTTCGTCAGCATTTCATCCAGAGCTTCCGCCTGAGCGATCGTTCGTGGAAACCCATCCAGCAGAAAACCTTCTGCACAATCATCCGCCGTGAGACGTTCCTCGATAATGGAAATGATTACTTCATCCGGAACCAGCGCCCCGGCCGACATATATTCGTCCGCCTTCAGGCCAATTTCTGTTTTTGCGTCACGCGCTGCCCGAAGCATGTCACCCGTGGAAAGATGCGCGGGATGATACTTCGCGATTAAACGCTCAGCCTGTGTGCCTTTTCCTGCCCCCGGGGGGCCTATAAATACTAAACGCATGTTCTTCTCCCAAAATTATTCAGTCTGACAATTTATCTCTGCACCCATATGGTTACAGAGAATAAAACCTTACTTATATACCCGATACACTATAAAATCCGCTTCCCTGGTATTTCGCTTCACAGAAAATGTCTGCTTTCAGAACCGTAAAAAATGGAAATTTAAAGGAAAGTCAGTATAAAGCGTGTATGAAGCACGCCCTATAAAAAAAGTATAAAATTATGTTCCCATATAACATGAAAGCGGAGCGTCCTGAAAACGCTCCACTAATTTTTAATACAGGATTATGCCAGAAGAAAACGCATTACTTTTCCAGCAGTCCTTTATAATTTCGCATGACCAGGTGAGAGTCGATTTTCTGCACCATGTCGAAAGCCACACTAACGGCGATAAGTAATCCTGTACCACCATAAAAACTGGCCAGGTCAGGCGGGATATTCAGGAAATTCGCCAAAAGAGTCGGCATAATGGCCACGGCCGCGAGGAACGCTGCGCCGACGTAAGTGATATGAATCATTACCTTTTCCAGATACTCCGCAGTACTCTTTCCAGGCCGGTGCCCCTTAATGATCGTACCATTATTTTTCAGATTATCTGCCATATCTTTGGGATTAAATGTAATCGCAGTCCAGAAATAACAGAAGAAGAAGATTAAAATAATGTACATGACATTATACCCGAAAACATCTTCCCGACTAAAGAAATAATAAAACCATTTTCCCCAAGAAGTGCCCTGAAAAACGCCGAAAAGCCACTGGGGGATCAGCAGTAAACTGCTGGCGAAAATGATAGGCATAACACCCGCCTGATTTACTTTCATGGGTAAATACTGGCGCATACCACCATAAACGCGGCGCCCGCGGACATGTTTCGCACTTTCAGAGGGAATTCTTCGCTGTCCCAGAGTGATAAATACGACACATGTGACGACCGCCAAGAAGAGCACCACCAGTACGAGTAATTTTACCGCAGTCGTGCCGTCACCGGAAAGCTGTAAACCATGATCCGCGATATCTTTCGCTAACTGAATTAAAGGTAAAGGCATTCTGGCTAAAATACCAGCCATAATCAGTAAACTGATTCCGTTTCCGATTCCATATGCGTCGATCTGCTCTCCGAGCCACATCAGGAAAGCGGTGCCACATGTCATAATTAACACAGACGCACAGTGCCAGAATAATGTTAGCTGGCCAGATGTTCCTGAAGTAAACTGAGGTAAAAAGATACTCTCTCCGCCGGACTGGCCCGAAAGATGAGGAGCCGCGGTAAGGTAAAACCAGCTCTGCAGTAAACAGATCGCGATCGTCGCGTAACGCGTGTACTCATTTATTTTCTTTCGGCCGGACTCACCCTCCTTCTGTAATTTCTCCAGAGGTTTCCAGACGCTGGCCAAGAGCTGAAAAATAATAGACGCGGAAATATACGGCATAATACCTAAACCAAAAATGGTAATGTTCGTTAAATCCGACGCACTAAATAACGCAGCCTGATTCAGCAGACCCTGAAGAGGGGAATCGGCACCAGTATTTAAAGACTGATTAATTTGAGTGGAATCCACCACGGGCAGATTAATATGATAACCCAGACGAAAAATTGCAAGTAAAATTAACGTTAGAAAAATCTTTCGTCGAAGCTCGGGAATCGTAAAAATAACACGAATTTTTTCAAGCATACGGATACGCCCTTATTAAATAATAAATCACATCCCACAAAACTCGCCATTTTCTTCTTAAAAAAAACCTAAGAAAGAAAAGACATAAAAATTTCGTAGCGTAATATTTACAGAATGAAAATCCCGCGGACAGGATTCAAGATAAAAAATACTTTCATCATTTTAACCGATTATTAAAATTTTTACTAGTGGCTCCACCCACTTATTTTTATCATTATCCCCATATTTTTAAAAATATTTATCAGTTATTTATCCCTGTTTATCTGCAGAAAACTCCGTGTTACCTTTATAATTTGTGTATTCGCTACTTTTTCTTGAGAAAAACCTCCGAAAACTTTTTCTATTTTATCTGAGACTCATTTTATTTTGCCTATTTTATGTTATAATATATAAGTACCTTAAAATATTTTATAGAACTAAACTTATAAATTTGCCGTAACTTTTAAATAATTCCGATTCAGATTAATTTTATTTTATTCTCCATTTTCATTTTTCATTAATATTTTGAATTGTAAATCATATGGAATTACCAAAACATAATCATTCTCTCTCGCCCACACCACCCACTTCTGCGGAGCCCGTTCGTGGTGCGGAAGGCAGCTGGCGTGGTATGATTCTTTCCACGGCTATTTTCGCTGGAGTTTCCGCCATTATTCTTTTCGCATACGGAATTTTTGGTTTCGGATTCCCACAAGATTATATTCCGCGTGGATCACTTCTGATTACCGCGCTGGGAATTCAGGCAGTTTTTGCAGGGATTACCTCTTTTCTGGCGTTACATGCGGGAACGATTCGCCGGAAAATACTGGAATCTTTGGACTGGAAACAGCCCACATGGGGAGAAAACACGGAAAATCCTTACCAAATTGAGGTGGATCAGGCAAAAATAATCCATTTTTTTGTTTTGGGAATGATCCCTAATATTATAATGGTATTATTTACGCTGCGTACGTTATACATAAACTGGAATGCGCCGGCGGATAAAGTACTGCTGATTCCCAGCGGTCAGTCGATTCTTGTGGGGCTTTTGTGTATGGTGGGCTGTATTTTTTGGCTCATGCTGGCCCGGTCTTATGATACGATCGCGGAAGAAGACCCACAAAAAGAAGCCCTTCCAGAAGCAAAACCCCTGGCGGAAATGTCCTGGGAGTCTTGCTGGTGGATGGGTCTGTGTACCGCGGCATTATTTTTGAAGCTCATTTTCCCAAGTATCGAGTTATTTTTGGCGTACGCGATTCTTCTGTGGGTATTAGCGGTGTCCGTGGAGCAGTTTTGCCGATTTATTTTGGGATGGTTTCAGGCGAAAACGCAAAAAAATCAGTTTACGTCACCGATTACGGTTTTTCTGAGATACATGGTTTTTGTACAAGGGAATCCGATTCACAGTCTTTTTTACACGCTGGAACAAAAATGGGGCGTCAGTTTTCGTTCTTCCTGGGCGATTCGTTTTGTGGCCCGTGCCACACTCCCTGCCATTTTACTGGCTCTGCTTCTTTCGTGGCTTCTTTCCAGTTTATATGTGGTACGTATTAATGAACTGGGAATTCGGCGTGATTTCGGAAAATTACACAGTGAAATCCTTTCTCCCGGGTTACATTTAAAATTACCATTTCCGTTCGGGAGCATTACGACTTATCCGGTAAAAGAAATTCAGATCATGCCTATCGGTTTCGAGCAGCCGAAATCTCAGCGTATTTCTTATCTCTGGACGCATAAAGAGGCGAAAGAATTTGAGCTGGCTCTGGGAAACGGGAATGAGGCGATCGCGATTCACGCGATGGTTTTTTACAAAATTCGTGAAGATAAAGAGGGTTTTTTGCAGTACGCTTTACAGTTTCAGAATCCGACAGATACGATTAATAATTTTGCGCATCACTGCCTGACGGAGCTGACGCGAAATTCCACGCTGGATACTCTTTTGGCGACAAAACGAGATGTTTTTGCGGCGGAATTATTAAGTCGCCTGCAAAATTATATTAACGAAAATCAGATTGGAGTGGAAATTATAGATGTGGCCATGGTCAGTCTTCATCCGCCTGCGGATGTGGCGGACGCATATTTAGATGTAATTTCCGCGGATACGGATGCAAAACGTGTGGTCACACAGGCCAGGGGAACTGCGAATGCTGCGGTTTTTCATGCGATTCGTGATTATAATCGGATGGTTACGGACGCGGAAACCATGAAATACAGCAGAATTGCCCGGGCACATGCGGAAGAAGATGATTATATCGCGGCGGCGGAGGCTTACCGACTGAATCCGGACTGTTACCGAATGGTTTACTGGCTGGACAGTTTACAGGATATATTACGTGGTAAAAATTTAATTTTGGTGGACCGCTCTCTTAATATTTTTTATGATATGAAGGGGACGGAGTCTTCGGAAAATCAGCTTATGGCGGAATAACGATTTTTGGTAGGAATCTCATTTTGTCCCGCGTGCGGACCTGCGGTCAGCGTGAGAAAGGGAGATGGTGAGATGCGGAAAGACGAGAAAAGGAAAAGATATATCCTGGATCCACTTTAAATTTCCGTTTTGTGTGGCTCTGAAAGTAGGGATTTTCAGCGAAACAAAATGCCGGAGAAGCAGAAATTTATACTGGTTCCAATTTAAAATTTCGTTTTGTACGGCTCTAAAAGCAGGCTTTTCAGCGAAGCAAAAAGCCGGTGAAGCTGAATTTTATAATGTATCGGGTATAAAGTGTATCGGAGGTAAAAGAGCCCTGTTTTATTTCCTGGCGATTTTTATTTTAAATTTTCATTTTGCGTGGTTCAGAAATCAGTTATTTTATGAGGAAGAAAAATTTGTGTGGCCGGCCGGCGTGTGCGAGAGTGAAAGTTTATTGCGCGTCAGGTATAAAAATGCCATGAAAGTGGAAATTTTTTGAAAAAATCATTTTTGAATGGTCAAGAAAAAAGCATTTTAAGGATTCTTAAGATGCGGAGGAAGTGAAAACGCACGTGTATGCCGTGTAAGGTTTTAAGGTATACTGGTTCCACTTTAAATTTCAGTTTTGTGCGGTTCTGAAAGCAGGCATTTTTAGCGAAGCTAAATGCCGATGAAGCGGAATTTTATAGTGTATCGGTTATAAATAATTTTTGGAGTTTAAGATGTCACATCACCATCATCATGATCATCATCATTCCCATGATACAGAAAACGTGCAGCCGTGGGGAGCGTATCTGCTGCGTGTTTTCATTTCTATTTTTATAGTGGCGATTCTCGTCGCGTATGGAATGATGTTTCAGGTTAATGAAAAAAGTGAAACCGTGGTCGTAACGCGTTTCGATAATCCGATTCGTGTCGTTTCGGGCATGACGGAACCGGGGCTTCACTGGAAACTTCCTTGGCCGATCGATAATGTAAAATATGTGGATATGCGGAAACGTTCTTTCAGTACGCCTCATGCGGCGGCTCTGACGCAGGATAAACAGAGTATTATTCTCCTGACGTATGTCGTCTGGCAGGTTTCGGATGCGGAACAGTTTCTGAAATCCACACGGACGGTGGAGGAAGCGGAAAATAAACTTCAGAGTACGGTCGTGAGTGTAAAAAATACGCTTCTGGGGACATATAATCTGGATACGCTTATTTCCACGAATCCGGATCATGCACAGATAATGACGAAACTGGAAAATCAGATTTGTCACGCGGCGCGAGCAAAACATTTAGATGCGGGAATCGAAATTCTGCAGGTGGGAATTAAGCGGATTTCGTTCCCGGAGGATAATATTAGTGCGACTTTAGATAAAATGCGTGCGGAGCGCGTGGCGATCGCTACAGAAATTCGTGCGCGTGGTGAAACAGAGGCGAATGAAATTCGGAATCGTGCGGAACAAGATGCGGCGGTTACTCGTGCCCGGGGGACGCAGCAGGCGGGAACGATTATCGCGGAAGCCAGAAAAATGGCGGCAGAAATTTATAATCAGTCACATGATTTGGATCCGGAATTTTATGAATTTTGGCGTCAGATGGATGTGATACGAAAAACGATTGGCCAGAACACGACACTCATTTTACAGAATGAGCGTGGAGTATTCGCGCCGATTTTTGAAATGCCTAAAAGAGGTGCGTTACCCTCTATTTCCCCGGAACGTCCGGAAGAAACGCTGGTGTTACCTCCAGAAGCTCAGACGCGAATGAAAATGGAGGAGCCTGTGCGTTCTGAAAACGCATCTGCGCGGGAAGAAGAGCCTGCGGAGAAAGAGACGCCCGCGGTTTCAGAAGAGCCTGCGGAGAAAGAGACGCCTGCGGTTTCGGGAACTTCTGTAGCGCGAGTGTCGGCTGCGGCGACGTAGAAGCGTGCGCAGGCCGTGCGAGATCGGGAGAGCGTCGAGGAGGCGCA
>JAUNBR010000064.1 GCA_030527015.1 Planctomycetia bacterium | reverse complement strand
TATAAATATAAATGTCTTATATAATTACGAATATAAATGTCTTAATAAACTTATACTCCATACACTATAAATTTCCACTTTTCCGGCATATTTTGCTTTACTGAAAATACCTGCTTTCAGAGCTGCGCTAAACGGAAATTTAAAGTGGAATCAGTATATAATATACACGAAACGTCTATAAACTTTCGTTTTTTTAGATTTCACGGGACGTGAAATATCTACTTTTGCTGCCTGTGGACAGAAGACCGATTAAAACGGAAATTTAATACAGAATCAGTATATTTAATATACGCTAAAACAATAATACTTGATGCACTGTAAATTTTCAGTTCTTTATTTGCCCGCAGAAAGTTTTTTTTGATTTTCCTGGCTTACGGCAGACTGATAAAAAATTTGCGTTCAGAACGAGTCCTGAGTATTTCGATGAAATTTTCGCAGCAGATATATAAAAATGCCACGCTCAGAACCGACGAAAATTTTAATTTAAAGTGAAAGCAAAATACATCATTTTTAGGTAAAAAAGCGAAGATGACGGGACTTGAACCCGCAACCTTCGGCGTGACAGGCCGACGCGCTAACCAATTGCGCTACATCTCCGGGAAGAAGAGCAGATTCTTATAATTTGAAACCACTCAAACTTTCTGTATTATAACTTACAAAAAAATTTTTACAAGAGGGGAGGGTGTGTTTTTTCAAAAAATTAAGGTCTGTCGTTTCCGTCCAGTTTCTGCCCCTCTTTACTTTTTACTTGGGTATAATAAAATATAGGTTTTCAAATATCGTTTTTTATATGGTATATATGCTTCACGGTAAATTTTCGCCAGTCTGTGTGTCGGGAGGTGAAGTGTCTGGAATGGACGCCCGAAGACGGTAATTTTATTTATGCCGGTGTTTTATCCCCGATGCACTATAACATTCCGCTTCCCGGGCATTTTACTTTCGCTGAAAATGCCGGCTTAAAGAGCCGTATAAAACGGAAATATACGGAAATATAAGGTGGAACCAGGTATATTTTCAAGTTAAGTTTTATAAGGTTCTGAACACGGTTATTTTTGTACGACTGCCGCGAAATTTTTCATCAAAAGAATCGGAACATTCTGAACACGGGCATTTTATCCGTCTGTGGTGGGTCGGGGAGGTAATATTTTTAGTGTATCGGGAAAAATATCCTATAAAACTCTTCTTAATTTTGCGGTATTTTTTGTGGTATTTTGTGTCGGATACGTCGGGACAAAATGAATAAATTTCTTGAAAAGCTGAAATTTGGCTTTTACGGGGATTATCGGTCGCGGGTATGAGGTGAAATGGAAATTAGAGCGGAGGCTGCTTCCCGAAGAAAAAACGTGTAAATCCGAGCTGGTTTAGTCGGCAGGTCGGGCAATAAATATATCGGACAATAAATATTATGTGTGTGAAAGGTTATGCCATGAGTGGTTTTCCCCCTCAAACATCTTCCGGTTACAGAAAACGAATCGCTATAATTGGCGGTGGAATTACTGGTCTGGCGGCCGCATTTCGCGTACATGAATTGGATCCCACGGTGGAAATAAAGGTTTTTGAGTCCAGAAATCGCCCTGGAGGTGTTTTGGGGACACAAATTACGGATGGTTTCGAAATCGAGCAGAGTGCGGATAATTTTATTACGACAGTTCCGTGGGGTCTTTCTCTGTGTGAAAGGCTGGGGTTAAAAGAGGAGCTGGTCACGACGACACCTCAGCACCGGCAGACGTTTATTGTGTGGAAACGAAAGTTGTGTAAATTACCGGACGGTTTTATGATGATGGCGCCGACACGGTGGTTTCCGATGGTCGTAACGTCACTTTTAAGTCCACTGGGAAAGCTTCGTGCGGCGCTGGAACTATTTATTCCTCGGCGAAAATCGGAAGAAGACGAAAGTCTGGAAGCGTTCGCGGTGCGGCGTCTGGGACGTGAGGTTTATGAACGATTAATTGAGCCTCTGGTGAGTGGTATTTATGCGGCGGATATGAAAAAATTAAGCCTTCTGGGTACGCTTCCAAGATTTCGGGAGATGGAAAAGAAATATCGGAGCCTGATTTGGGCGATGCAGGTTCAGAAATGGCAGATGAGGAAGCACCGCAGTGAAAGTGGACCACGTTACAGTATGTTTGTGACCGTTCGGGGAGGTCTTCAGAAAATAATAACGCGAATCTGCGAAGAACTGCCGGCCGGAGCGGTTCACACTTCCTGCCCGGTGCAAAAGATAAGTCCAATTTATGATTTTTGTGAAAAAACTTCGAAAAAAGAGTCGTCTGAGGTGGAATCTGCGGAAAATTTGGCGTGTGGAGATAATGCGCTGGATTTAAAAAGTGAGGAGAAAGGAGTTTCCCGCTGGAAGGTAAGTTTTGTGGAGGAGGGCCAGCAGCGGAGTGAAATTTTTGACGGGCTGATTCTTGCCACGGAATCTCATTCGGCGGCAAAACTTCTGGAAAGTATATCGGACTCACCGAGGGATTTATGTGAATTGGCTCGGTATCTTGGGGAAATCGAACATACGGGCACGGCGGTGATGACCGTGGCGTATAAACGGGAACAGGTCGCGCATGCACTGGATGGGATGGGGGCAGTGGTTCCTGGGGTGGAGAAAAACCCGATTTTGGCGATTAGTTTCAGTAACGAAAAATATCCGCACCGAGCGCCGGAAGGTTATACTCTTTTGCGTGTTTTCGCTGGAGGTGCGAGAAATCCGGAGATGGCGGAAAAAACAGACGAGGAAATTACGTCGATTCTGCTGCCGGAACTCCAGAGGATTTTAGGAATTACTGGGACACCGTGTATGATTTCGGTTTCGAAATGGCCGCGGACCATGCCGCAGATTCATCTGGGACATTTAGAGCGAATCGAAAAAATTCAGGAGATCTTGGCGCATTACCCCACATTATGTATCGCAGGAAACGAATTTTCAGGAGTGGGTATTCCACAGTGTATTCACATGGGTGAAATGGCGGCGGAAAAATTACTCAAAAATTAGCGTGCGGTGAAACAGTTTGTGGATTCCCCTGTAATCGATTTTAATTTTTTAGGAGAATGAAGATGAGGGCTTTTACTGTCCGCCGTTTTTTTTATGAAATTCATCTTTGGCTGGGTATTTTGAGTGGAATCATACTGTTCGTGGTCTGTCTGAGCGGTACGATTTATACATTTCGTACAGAAGTACAGCATTTTGCGGAACCGGAAAAATATTTTGTGGAGGTACCTGCCGGCGAGAGGCCACTTTCTGTCGAAGAGTGGATTTCGGTCGTGGAAAAAGAGAAGCCGGGAATGCAGATAAATACGATTACCATTCCGGAGAAAGCGAATCGTACGGTAACCATGGCTCTTTCGAAGAAAGAGGAGAAAAAGGATACGGGGAATAAGCCGCAGGAAACGGGAAATAAAAATCGGGGAGAGGGAAATAAGTCACAGGATACGGGAAGTAAGCCGCGCGGGGAAGTGAAACATGCATCGGGAGGTCAGGGAAGTGGGCGGAAAAATCAGTACATGGTGTACGTGAATCCATATACTGGTGAAATTACGGGAGAAGGAGCGAATATTGTGGATCCGTTTTTTGGATCCGTGATGCGTCTGCACCGGTTTTTGTGGCTTCCGACGGAAATTGGAAGGCCGGTCGTGGGTGCCGCGACACTCATTTTTATCGTTTTATGTCTGACCGGCTTTTTACTCTGGCTGCCACGAACATGGAAAGGTTTTAGCCAGTGGAAATCATGGAAACCTGGTTTTCGTGTACGCCTCCGGCGCGGAGCCTGGCCATTTATTTATGACAGTCATAATTCTTTGGGTTTTTACCTTTTACTGCCTCTGCTTCTGATGGCTCTGACAGGTCTGTGCTGGTCTTTTTCATGGTACCGGGACGCTGCGAGTAATTTTTTGGGAGATCAGATTTTTAAGCAGCGAAACATGAAGCCGGAAAAGGTTCTTCCTCTTACGGAGGTATCTGTCGGTGTGCCGATAAGTGAAATACTTAGGCGCCAAGAGGAACTGACACCCGGTCCAGGAGAAATTATCATTTCTCTTCCGCAGAATGCAGAAAGTGCACTGGTCATTCAAAAAGGGCGTACGGGCTTTTTTGCGCTGGCGGTAAAAGATAAAACACAGTGGGACAGATTTCGGGGAACGGTAATTCCTGTGGATCATTTAGGTCAGCAGGTGGAAGTGGAACGATTTTCAGATAAACCCCTGGGAGGAAAAATAGCTGCCAGTATTCGCGCGTTACATTTAGGAGATGTGACGGGGCTTTCCTCGAAGATTTTCTTTTTCTTTTCCTGTCTTGTGGCCACTACTTTTCCCATCACAGGAGCCGCGCTGTGGGTACGGAAAATTTTTGCTCGCCGCAGAGCACGACGAAATGCAGAATCAGAATCTTCGTCAGAGGAAGGTGCTTCGGAAAATGAGGAGGTGACGTCCGTTCAAAAATCGCAGGAGATTTCATAAAAAAAGAAAACGTGGTGTTCTGTCACTTCTGTTTTATATCCGATGCACGATAAATTTTCACTTTCTCAGTATTATTTTTGCTTCACTGAAAATGCCTGTTTTCAGAGCCAGAGAAAACAGAAAATGAAAGTAAAATCAGGTATGATTTTTGTTTTGTATGGTCACAGAAACAGGTGTTTTCCGTACTCCCCCCATATTAGAAAGCGGAAATTTTGGTATACTGAATCCCGTTTTCGATTTAAATTTTGAGAGGTTACGCAGAGTGTGCATTTTCATCACCACCTGCTGCGGACAGAGGAGAAAATATCGGTCTGACGGATGACAGGAATATGAAAATTCATCGTGTGTCGGAGATAAATCGGATATATCCTGGTTTTCGTTTAAATTTCCGTTTTGTGCGGTTCTGAAAACAGGTATTTTCCGCGAAGCAAAAATGCCGGAGAAGTGGAAATTTATCGTGTATCGTATATAAAATTATAGTAAATTGTGCGTCGAGAATAATTATATAATTTTCGCTAAAATATGAGGTAATAATTCATGACCGAAAAAAAAGAAGCAGGAATTCGTCCGGATTTTGAAAAAAGTGGCGGCCTGGTCACGACGATCGCCCAAGATGCGGAGACAGGAACGGTACTGATGCTGGCGTATATGAACGAAGAAAGTTATCAGGAAACGCTGCGTACAGGCAGAGCGGTTTATTTTAGCCGCAGCAGACAAAAATTGTGGCGAAAAGGGGAGGAAAGTGGAAATGTGCAGCTGGTGAAAGAGATTTTCATCGACTGTGATCAGGATGCCATTTTGCTGAAAGTGGAACAGATCGGAAAAGCGGCCTGTCATGAAGGATACCAGAGCTGTTTTTTCAGAAAGCTCACCCCGGAAGGAGTGGAAATTGTTGGGCAGCGCATTTTTGATCCAGCAGAGGTTTATAAGAAGAAATGAGAAATAAAATCTGAATAAAACAGGATTTTATCCTCGAATATATTATACCCGATACATTATAAAATTCCGCTTCACCGGCTTTTTGGCTTCGCTGAAAAAGCCTGCTTTCAGAGCCGCACAAAACGAAATTTTAAATTGGAACCTATATATACCCGATACACTATAAAATTCCGCTTTTCCGGTATTTTGTTTCGCGGAAAAAAATGCTGGCTTTAAGAACTGCCTAAAACAGAAATTTAAATGAACCCAGGAATGTTCGAGTTATCTCCGACACACGAGGGATTTTTATTTTTTTCCGCGGACAGACGAGTATTTTCTTTCCCGTCTGCAGCAGTCGGAATGAAAATACTGTTTTTATGGCTGCGCAAAAAGGAAGTTTAAAGCAGAAGTCGCGCAAATCGTCGGCTAAAAAGTCGGGCAGAGAGACATAAAAAAAACACAGGGTAAAAAATAGAACACGTTAAAATTAAGATATAAAAAATAGGACCATAAAAGTTATGAGTATATTAAAATTAGGAATTCCAGCGGGAAGTTTACAGGAAGCCACAGCGGATTTATTTCGTCAGGCTGGATGGAATATTAAATTTCAGTCACGGAGTTATTATCCGGCGATCGATGATCCTGAAATCGAGTGTCTGAGTATTCGGGCGCAGGAAATGGCGCGTTATGTGGAAGATGGTGTTTTAGATGCCGGACTGACCGGTCTGGACTGGATCATGGAAACGGGAGCAGATGTACATGAAGTCTGTGAACTCATTTTTTCGAAAGTTAGTCGTCGGCCCGTGCGCTGGGTTCTGTGTGTGCCGAATGATTCCCCGGTTCAGACGGTAAAGGATCTGGAGGGGAAGCGGATCGCGACAGAAGTCGTGGAGCTGACGAAAAAATATTTGGCACAGCACGGAGTGTCTGCGAAAGTGGAATTTAGTTGGGGTGCCACGGAAGTAAAACCACCACGGCTGGCGGATGCGATCGTGGAAGTGACGGAAACGGGCAGCTCTCTGCGTGCGAATAATTTAAGAATTGTGGACGAGCTGCTTCAGAGTACGACACGGTTTATTGCGAATCATGATGCCTGGAAAGATACCTGGAAACAGCAGAAAATACAAGATATCGCGATGATGTTACAGGGAGCCATTTTGGCAGAAGGGAATGTTTGTCTGATGATGAATGTCCCGAAAGGTAAAATGCTGAGTGTTTTAGATATTTTACCTGCGTTACAGAAACCGACAGTCTGTCCACTTTCAGATGATGACTGGTTTTCGGTGACGACGATCGTTAAAATGGAGTCTGCCAGAATGCTGATTCCCCGCTTAAAAGAAGCTGGTGCCAGCGGAATTATTGAGTTACCTCTGAATAAAATTATTAATTAGACGAAAAATTTTATCTGGAGGTTACTTTATTTTTAGCACTATAAATTTCACATTTTCTCTTCGGCGGTGAGTGCCTGGTTTTTTATGAAAAATGCTGGCGGGCAGAACACCCTGTAAAATAAGAATGAAAGTGGAATTATATTATACCCGTTACCTTATAAAATTTAGTTTCACCGGCTTTTTTACTTCGCTGAAAAAGCCTCTTTTAGGGCCGCACAAAACGGAAATTTAAAGGTGGAAACAGTATATTTTTTATCAGTTATTTTATGAGTTATTTTATAGGAGTATGAAATGTCGAAACGTATTTTTGTTACGGGTGCCACAGGACATATCGGGACAAAACTTATCGAAAAATTACTTGCGCGAGGATTTTTGGTGCGTGGAATGGGGCGCAGAGAGACGCTCGATTATCCGCCGGGAAACCTGGTGAGACCAGAGCAGCTCTGGCAGCATCCGAATTTTGAATATCATCGTGGTGATATTTTAGATAAAGAATCGGTCGAGCAGGGCGTTTCTGGCTGTGATTATGTTTTTCATTTAGCCGCTTATGCGAAAAACTGGCACCGGGACAGAAATATGTTTGACCGCTTTAATGTGGAGGGCACCAGGAATGTGCTGGAGGCGTGTGAAAAACATCATGTTCAGCGGCTGGTTTATACTTCCACGATCGTTACGCTGGGCACGACGAAACCTGGGCAGATCGGGGATGAGTCCATGGAACGTCCCAGTGAAAAAACCTTTACAGATTATGAACGCACGAAATTACAGGCGGAGAGGGAGGTGCTCCAGTGGTTTCAGACGCGAAATCTGCCTGTGGTAATCGTGAATCCGACTCGTGTTTTTGGTCCAGGTCAGTTAAGTGAATCGAATTCTGTAATCGTCTTAATGGATCTGTATAACAGGGGACGCTTTCCTTTTCTTATAAATTTTGGAAAAAATCTCGGTAATTATGTATCCACAGAGGATGTGGCGGAAGGGCATATTTTAGCTCTGGAGCGTGGCCGACTCGGGGAGCGGTACATTCTCGGAGGTGATGAGAACATAACGTTACGAGATATATATAATTATGTGGATGAGTTTCGTGGGAAGAAGGGATTTAAGTTTCCCATCTGGCTTCTGTGGCCGATGATTGTCGCATATACGCTGAAAATCACGGCCACTTTAACGGGAATTTATCCCATCATTACGCCGGGCTGGGTGAGACTTTATTCCACAGATGGTGCGTTTTCTGTGGAAAAAGCGAAACGAGAGCTGGGGTATGCACCCATGTCCATGCGTGAAGCATTCAAAAACGCATATGACTGGATGATGGAGATTCAGAAGCAGAAAGAAACGCGTTCCTAGTTTCTTTCACAGAGAAATCTTTTTTATACCCGATACACTATAAATTTTCGCTTCCCAGGCATTTTTGTTTCACTGAAAATGCCTGCTTAAAGAGCCGCGCAAAACGGAAATTTAAAGTGGAAACAGGATATACCCGATGCACGATAATTTTTCTTTTCCAGCCGGAGGGCAAGAAGCGGGAATTTATCCTTTATCGGGTATAAAAATACTGTGGAAGTGAACATTTTTAGTGAATGAGGTATAAAACCTTATGAAATGTAAAAATAAAGAGAGCGGGATTCGGTGTAAATGAAGTTCTCGTTTACACCGAAAGAGTGTTTACTGCATGGCTGCCAGCACTTCTTCCTGCTGGCGCCGTATGAAAATTTCTTCTCTGAGGACGGATGCGTCTTCCGGCAGTTCGAAACCGAGCCGAACTTTATCGCCGTGAATATCCACGATATAAATCCGGATGTTTTGGTTAATGATTACCCCGTCATCCATTTTACGGGTTAAGACTAACATGGAACCTCTCCTTGTCGCTGAAGACCATAAAAAGTTACTGATTTTATACCCGATACACTATAAATTTTTGCTTTCCCGGCATTTTGCTTCGCTGGAAATGCCTGCTTTCAGAGCCGCACAAAATGGAAATTTAAAATGGAACCAGTATACCTGAAATATTAATTGGGTGATACGGAAGCCAGATATTTTTCCGAAACGAAATGTCGTGGAAGGGGAATTTTTATCGTGCGTCGGGCATAAAATATGTTTTAACGAAAATGAAGCCTGACTTTTTTGGCATTCTCCCACTAATAGAAGAATAGGTTAAAAATGAGTAAAGTCAATTAAAATTTTTGTAATTATAAAAATTTAGTTAGTCGAATTACGTTATGTGTTTATTAAAAACGATATAATCATTAAAACCGGAAATTTTGCGTTAAAAATAGGGATGTGTTATACTGAAAATGCGGATATTTTGTGCTGACGTTAATTATCCCCGATGCACGATAAAATACCGTTTTTCCGGCATTTTTTCGCTGAAAATATCTGATTTCGGAACCGCATAAAATGGAAATTTACAGTAAGTCAGTATAATTTTTTATATATAATTTCAGAAGGATTTTTGAATGCTTGTCGACACACACTGTCATCTGGATGCGGAAGTATTTCAGGATAACCTGGACGCGCTGATCGAGGAAAACCTTCATCACGGTGTTTCTTGGATGCTCACTCAGGGCACGACGATTCCCTCTTCACGAATTACGGTGAAAATCGCGGAGAAGTACCCTTCCGTTTATGCCGCGGTGGGAATTCACCCGAACTGTATTTTGGAGGATCTGGAGGGGTATGCAGACGAAGAATATTCTGACGGAAAATGTGCAGAAGGAAAATATTCTGAAGAAAATTGTCAGAAACTGCTGCGGTACATACAGGAAATCGCCGCGTCGAGTGAAAAAGTCGTCGCGCTGGGAGAAACCGGCCTGGACGATTACTGGAAAAACGTCCCGATGAATATTCAGGTGAAATTTTTTCAGGAACATTTATGGCTTTCTCGGCAGTTAAATCTTCCTGTGATCATTCACTGTCGGGAAAGTGAAGCGGAACTTTTGCGCGTGATGGAAGAGGAAGTCGGAGGAAATGGGCCGGTCCGCAGCGTGATTCATTCTTTTAGTGGAAACAGTGAATTTCTGGAACGCTGTCTGAGTCTGGGATGTTATATCAGTTACTCCGGAAGTCTGACTTATAAAAATCGGAAGTATGATGCTCTGCGTGAAACGGTTCAGATGGTGCCGGAAGAACGGCTTCTTTTAGAGACGGATGCTCCGTATTTAATTCCCACACAGGTAAGGAAAACAGCAAAAATAAATCAGCCGTTTTTGGCGCGTTACACGGCGGAAATAATCGCGGAGTTACGGTGTCAGCCAGTGGAAGATATTTTGCGGGTAACGAAACAAAATGCGGAATGCCTCTTTCGGATAAAAAAATAACACGGTAAATTTCGCTTTCCTGTTATTTTGATTCGGATGCACGATGAAATTTCACGTTCCCTGTATTTTTATACCAGACACACAATAAATTTCCGTTTCCCCAGCATTTTTTCGCTGAAAATACCTGCTTTTAGAGCAGCACAAAACGGAAGCTTAAAATGGAACCAGTATATTTCACTGAAAATGCCTGTTTTAGAACCACGTGAAATTTAAATGAAACGTGAGGTCAGATAAACTTTCGCGCCACGGAAATTTTTTGCCGTGTAAAAGATCCGTTTCTCGATAACTGTATCACAGATAAAAATACGAAAGAGGAACCGTGCGTTTCAGATTTACTTTTCCACAGACGAATTTTATCCCCGATACACAATAAATTTCCGTTTCCCCAGATTTTTTTGCTGAAAATACCTGCTTTCAGAATGCACAAAACGGAAAATTAAAATGGTACCTGTATAAAAAGGAAACCTGGGCGGACAGACACGGAATGTGGTCGTAATCGTGGTTCTGATTTATATTAGGAGAGAGCGTGAAATTTAGAAGCCGTGTGAAATGCCGTATCCGCTAAATATAAAAAACAGACAGGCCGATTATGGTCAGCCTGCCTGCGGTAAATTTTATGGGTGAAAGGTGCCCATGCACAATAAATTCTGAAATACTGATATTCCTATAAATTTTATACCCCATGCACGAAAATTCTCGTTTCTGAGGCATTTATGCTTTACTGAAAATGCCTGCTTTCAGTAAAGCATAAAAGGAAATGTAAAGTAAAATCAGGATAAATATTTTACGGTGAAATCGGTTCAGTGGATAATGTATAATTGTGGAATTCGGCAGCGTTTTCGTAAAACCGATTCATCGAATCTTCTGTAGCGAACATGTATAAACGTCCCTGGTAAACGATACAAAAGTCGAGAAGACCATGTATCTGTTTTCCCTCTGACATCAGGACGGGGTCACATCCTTCCATGACGGGCACATATCGCTGGGGATTCGCGCGAAATGCCTCCATACACGCCGCGCTGGAAAACCGATAAGTTTTTCCTTCATGCGGAAGTGTGTATAAAGGGCTTCCTTCCGTCCAGGTTTCACTTTCCAGTAAAGTGACAGGACAGAATCCTTCCATGGCCACGCGCTGGGGCGGTAAATTGGCGTTTACGTCTGTCATGGCATATGGGATTTCCTGGATGTCAGCGGAAGGTGAGAGCGTATTTTCCACATATGTATCTGGGATGATCGGCGTATGAAGGTCTGTTCCGATACTTTCGTCAAAAACAGGGAAGTCTGCTGGAGGATAATCATTCGGTGCATAAGTATTCATCGGAATGTCGCTGGAAACCATTTCGGGCGTGGTACGGTCCGAGATTTTCATCTGAGGAAGTGCCACATTTTTTGTCGTTACATCAGATTGTCGGCCAGGAGCTTCCAGACGTTCTTCTTCCATGGATTTCAAAATCTCACCGACATTCATTTTCGGTAAACTGCTGACCGGCTGCTGAAATCCGACTGGCTCAACATAATTCTGAGAATCATAATTTTGGACGATCGCCGGCTGTGCCGTGAGCGGAATTTCTGTCAGAGAAGGTAAAACCTCTTCATTATTTATCTGGGATGTATTATCCTCAGGATGAATCGTGGGTAATTCAGGAATCAGACGTTCTGTTTCGTCAGATGCTGGAACGGAAATTTCTGGTTCTGAAACCTCTGGTGTGGGTGCTTCCGGGAAAGTAAGTGTCGGCACTTCTGGCGTGGCGAGTGTCGGCACCTCCGGCGTGGCGGGATTCGGAATTCCTGACCCGGGCAGTGTAATTTCCGGTGTACTGCTTTCGGGCGTTATGGCGGTTCCGCCCGTGGAGGGTTCTGGAACGCTCGGCCACTGGAAGTTTTCCAGACTGTCTTCCGCAGGAATCGCAGGAATGGCAGTTCCCGGTGTGGGCAGAGCAGCGTCTTTCGCTGGTGTAAAATCCAGAGTGGGTAACGTGCCGAAATCTGCGTTATTTAAAGTATTTTCCTGAGTCGCAGGTGTGGAAACGGGTTCCTGCACCACACGTTTTGCCGCAGGCCGAATCGGTGTGGCACCGATACTTTGTGGGAAGGTTTTATCCATCCGCTGCTGCGTGGGCCAGCGTCTCCATTTTCCTTCAAAATATCCATAATCCCGGGCATTCGGAGTCGAGAGCTGCCCTCCCACGGCGGGAGGAAGTTCTTGCCGGGGTAAACAGCGGATCATGTCCTGTTTTTCGCTGGAAACGATCAGAGGTGTCTGACGCGAAGGAGGTAAACCTGCCGCATGGACGAAGCCTGTGGAAAGAACACTCCCCAGTATAAAACCTCCGACGGTACACTGAAGAATCCGATTTTTTTTCTTGTTCATTCTTGTTTATCCCTCACGCAATCTGGATTGAGTGTTTTTGTGTAATTACCGTTTTTGCTTATGCCAGGCATATTTATACCCGATACACTATAAATTTCCGCTTCCTGGGCATTTTGCTTCGCTAAAAATGCCTGTTTTCAGAGCCGCAAAAAACTGAAATTTAAAGTGGAACCAGTATATATGTCTGAGGCATGATAAATTTTTATATTTCCGACATTTTTTACGGAAACGCAGGTTTCCATGGTCATGTACAGCGTTTTGTTTCAATTTCCGTTTTATGCTGCTTCCAGAACTGTATAAAACGGAAATTTAAAGTGGAAACAGTATATGCAGGAATGTTTATATCCGTGGCCGCACGAAAAGTGGCGTCAGAATAAAGTGAATCGGGGAATTAATAACCATATCCATTATTATAATCTGAGTCGACATTTCGCAGATTCCGAATCGTGGAGGCGCCGAAAGTCGCGACACCTGCGATTCTTTCGAACGGTGCGACGATTCGGCTGATCCAGTTCGCGGTGGTCAGGAAGTTATCCTGCGCGATTACCAGTCGGTCATTCGGGAACAGCTGATAATTTGTGGAAGTCGCACCGTTAGAAATGGCCACCCAGTCGATCGGAATTTTCTGTTCGCAGGCGGAATTTCCCGGGACGGGGCGCGCGATCCACATTTTTTGATTCGAAACTTGAGGGATCCCGCCGATATTTGAAATCGCGTCTAAAACCGTTTCATTTCCTGTGATCGGCATTTTCCGAACACTGTCGCCGTTCGCCGCACCCTGAGTTACGACATAATAACTTTTGCTGTTATACGCGACGATGTCTATAGAAATGGAAGGACTGTTCAAATAATGTGACAGCTGATCCTCGATCGCAAATTTTGCTTCTGTTAATGTCATTCCCGCGATATATACGCTGCCGTAATGACGTAAATTAATGCATCCGTCCGGACAGACCTGATACTGACCGCTGATGGGCGGTAAACCTGCCATCTGCGCAAGACGCAGTGATACTTCCGGCATACGCAGTACCTGTGATAAATGATTCGTTACCGCGACACGTGCTTCGTCTGCGGTCATGCCTTCTACTCTCAGGGAACCGTATGCTGGGCCTAAATCAATAATTCCTTCCGCAGAGATCATGTAAAAGTCATTAATCGGCTGATCCAGCAGCGTTCCAAGAACGTCGATTCTCAGAACATCCAGCGTGGATAAATGATATGGAGGTTTCGGTACCATTTTGTGAATCTCGACCATCACGACATCCGGCGGCGCCAGACGGTAAGCTGGCAGAGAAACCATGGTCAGTTCCCGTGGCGGCTCCATCTCTTCACTAGCGGGCGGCTGTCCTAAAGGATCATCCGCGTAATCAAAAGGACGGCAGCCTGTCAGCGTCATACTTAAAACCAGTATAAAAAACAGAGTTACTCGAACCGACTTGTTCTTTTCTAAATTTGACATAACAAAAACCTTATTGTCCGCTTGTGAAGTGTTCATTTCAAAGCCCGATTTTTAGATCGGCTAGTTTGTGTATATTACATAAAGGAAATGGCGCATAAAATCGCTAAAATCATTCTTACTGATATAATCGGCAAATTTTACCACGATTCTTGCGTCCACTTTTGTAATATCTAAAAAAACATAAATATTTTTTGTTAAATCAGGTGATTTGGTGAAAATAGTATTAATTTATTGAGGAATTTTTATTTCTTTTTATTTTTGTACCGGATTTACGATAAATTTTTATATATTTATCAGAAATATTTTTTTCTTTTTTCTGAAAATATGGGACATTCCAGGGCATGAAAAATATAAATTTAAAGTGAAAATCTGAAAGATCGTCTGATTTCCATGAAACATTTATTATACCTGAAGCACTATAAAATTCCGTTTCTCCGGCATTTAGCTTCGCTGAAGATGCCTGCGTTCAGAACCACACAAAACGGAAATTTAAAATGGAATCAGTATAAAAATCAAAAAATATAAATATTTAAGGAACGGATATTTAGATTTTAATGAATATAATATGTAATTATGGTGTATAATATATAATAGTATATAGAAAGATGTCGGAGGTTTCACTGCTTCCCTATTTTCATTCCCTCTTTTCTGGTGTATACTATAAGTTATAAGAGAAAAATGATGGAAAAGAGATGTTATACCCGGATACATTATAATAAATTTCCGCTTTTCAGGCGTTTTTGCTTTCGCTGAAAATGTCGGCTTTCAGAACCGCACGAAACGGAAATTTAAAGTGGAACAGGATATTTTCGATTTCTGGTATTTTTTGTTTTGAGGATAATCGTACATTCAGGATCGTACAAAATATAATTTAAGGTGACTCAGGTAATATATTTTGAGGACTACTTATTATTTTTTGAAGAATTTTAAAAAAGTTTAGAAAATAGTCGTTTATTGTGTCAGATTTATAAAGGAGAAGTAAAATATGCCTCTGTTTGAAATAGAAACGAAAGCTCATATCGTAATCGCCTGGGCAGATAATGAGGAAGTGGCGTCCGCAGTGTTAGCGGAGCATTATCCCATGGAAGAAGTGATCCGTATATCGAAACGCCCGAGGAATTTATGGGTAATTTCTAAAACAGCGCTGGGAATCACGCAGGATGGTTTTGATCCGTGTAATATCGCTAGAGAATGTTTAGCGAAAGCTGCGGGCGATAAAGTTCATGCGATTCGGCTTTACATGCAGGAAACAGGGGAAGATCTGGATCGGTCACGAAAAATGATTGAATCGAACATGATTCTTGGGTGGTGATTTTTATTATTTATACCCGGATGCACGATAAGATTCCATTTTCTGGCATTTTATTTCGCTAAAAATGCTTGTTTTCGGAACTACATAAAACGGAAATTTAAGAGGAATCAGAATATTTGTGTTTATACATTTTAGGCCATGAAATTTTATGATTTTATGGCTTAAAATAAATAATCTTTGAGGCAAAAAGTATCTGAGTTACCGTAAATTTTCATTTTTTATATCTGATGCACGAGAAGAATCCGCTTTCTGGGCATTTTATTTCGCTAAAAATGCCTGCTTTCGGAACTACATAAAACGGAAATTTAAGAGGAATCAGAATATTTGTGTTTATACATTTTAGGCCATGAAATTTTATGATTTTATGGCTTAAAATAAATAATCTTTGAGGCAAAAAGTATCTGAGTTACCGTAAATTTTCATTTTTTATATCTGATGCACGAGAAGAATCCGCTTTCTGGGCATTTTATTTCGCTAAAAATGCCTGCTTTCGGAACTACATAAAACGGAAATTTAAGAGGAATCAGAATATTTGTGTTTATACATTTTAGGCCATGAAATTTTATGATTTTATGGCTTAAAATAAATAATCTTTGAGGCAAAAAGTATCTGAGTTATCGAAAATTTTTATTATTTATATCTGATGCACGATAAGATTCCACTTTTTCTGTTCGCCGACAGACATGCCGGCATTTTTGTTTCTCTGCCAGCTGTAGTCTGAGCTAAAGATGCGCTGGTATTCAGAACCGCATAAAACATAAATTTAAGTGGAAACATGATATTCTGAGGTACATAAACTGTCGTCGGAGCAGAGATGAGATGGAAATTTAATGGAAATCAGAAAAGTAAAGAAATGTACAGATGATTAAACTTATGATAAAATTTTCATTTTGGAAGACTGAAATATTTTTATTTTTTTTGAAATTTTGTTCGGTTAAATGGTCGTTACCTGAGCAGAATTTTGTAGAAAATAGAAATAGGGTCAGAGTATTATTTAATATATTTTTATTTTTGATGATACCCACGTCTGTTTTTGCTGACGACTGGTGCGGAACCGTTACGGGAGCAGAAAAGGAACCTCTGGCAGGGGTCTGTGTTTCGGATGGGCTGAATGTAACGAAGACGGACGTAAACGGGGCATTTCGATTAAAGATTCGCGAAGAAGCCCGTTTTCTTTTTGTTTCGACTCCTGCGGGTTTTCGTGTGAAGGGGGAATTTTATCAGCGCATTATGCCCCAGCAGATGGAATATCATTTTGTTCTGGAGCCGTGGGCTGCGTCGGCGGGGAAGACGGTACGGTTTATTCAGATTTCGGATGTGGAGCAGCAGGAGGGAGAGCTTTCATGGCTGGAGACGATCCAGAAATATTTACGTGAGAATCCTTGTGCATTTTTAATAAGTACAGGAGACATCTGTTACCGAAAGGGTCTGGAATTTAATGCAAAACATGTTTCGCAGGAAGCTCTGGGCGTGCCGGTGTATCATACGGTGGGGAATCATGATCTGGTCAGTGGAAAATACGGCGAGGAATGTTATGAATCGCTTTTTGGTCCCAGCTGGTATTCTTTTAATGCGGGCACGGTTCATTTTGTGGTGACGCCCATGCCGGGTGGAGATCGTCGGCCATCTTATACGACGGATCAGATTATTCAGTGGATGAAGAATGATTTAGCGCAGTTAAAACCGGATACTCCGGTGATTATGTTCCAGCATACCACACCGACGAAGCGTTTAAGTGTGCCCGAGACGTATTTTTATGGGAATCTGGATCTAAAAAAAATAAATCTGAAAGCCTGGCTTTTTGGTCATTATCATACGAGTATTTTTTATACAGATCCTGAATCTGGAATTACTTTCGGGTCTGTCGCGCCGCCGAATAAAGGGGGAATCGATCATTCTCCGGCGTCTTTTTATGTTTATACGGCGGATTCTGCTGGGATTCAGACGATCGAGACGCGGAACAGTTTTTGGTCTGGTCAGGCTTTTCCCGCGCCGATTTCTGTTTTTCAGGAAGCCACATGTTTAACTCATCTCTGGAGCGCGAACGCCGGTGCGAATATTTTTTTTGGAGAGCCGATTTCTTGTGAAACGGGAGTAATCGTCGCCACGGCGGATGATGGAAATCGTGCGAACTGTGCGGTCATTTCATTCGACGAAAAGGGTGGTGTGCGCTGGAAAACTTCGGTCTCGAATTCTGTAAAATGCGCACTGGCGGCGGATGCGCACCGTGTTTATGCTGTGGATCAGGCCGGGAGTGTGTATTCTCTGGATATTCACACGGGAAAGATTCTCTGGCGTGATGATCCGGGTGCGCAGCCAGTGAGTATGATGGTGGCACCTGTTGTGAAGGATGGCGTACTTTATGCTGGACAGGGAAAGACGCTGACGGCTTATGACACCCAGACCGGGCAGTATTTATGGCGGAATCTCTCTAGGGATGATGGGGAGGGGACGACTGCCCGACTGAGGATGATGGGTGATATTTTACTGGCTTCCTCTAATTGGCGTGCGCTTTATGCATACGACGCAAAAACTGGAAAATTACTTTGGCGTGCTGCGCATGATCATCTGCGTTTTCGTTCCAGTGCTCCTGTGCCATTTAAGGATAAAGACGGAAAAGACTGTATTCTCGTTTCTAATAATAAAGCATGTCAGACGGTGAATCTCCAGAATGGAAGCCTCATTCAGTCGGTCACTGCTGCGCAGAACTTACAGACGGCTTCTTCTCCTCTGGTTTTTGAGAACCTTATTTTAGTCGGTTCTGCCGATTTCGGCCTGTGCGCTTATGACGCTCAGACGCTGGAGTTTCTCTGGAATGTGAAAACGGAGAAGAATCTTATTTATACCGTACCTTATGTCGTGCCCGTGCAGGCGTCTGTGGAAGCCACTCCGATGCGTGTCGGGAAGAATGTCATCTTCGGTGCTCTGGACGGTAACCTGTATGTCGTCGCGCCCAGCAGACAGGAAGGGAAAATTCTCCAAAAAATCGCGCTCGGTGCTCCTGTTTTGAGTGCGGTTTCACTTTCTGAAGACGGAAATGTTTTGTATGTTTCCGATTTCGGTGGGAATGTCCATGCTTTTTTAGTGAATTCGGATCCCCAATAATTATTTTGTTTTTAATCGTTTTGTGAGTTTACTTTTTTTTGCGTGGTAATCCAAAGAAAGACATTTCCAGCTTCATCCACACGAATTTCTTTCTGAAGATTTCCCTGAGAAAGAACGTGATTTAATAACTGAGAATAAGACGTGGCGCGCGGCTTATATTTTACTGTAATTTCTGCTGTCTCGATTCCGAAACGTACCATGGAATTATAATCGTAAAGAAAGGGCACCTGGAGGCGTTCTTCCACCGCGGCAAGGATCGTCGCCAGGTCTGCGCCATGAACATTTGCACGGAATGTTTCGTAAATTTCAGGAAAAACGGTACTGACCTGATCGTGTAAGGTGTGTCCGACAGGAAAAATTTCCTCGCCGGCTTCTGCTGCTGGAATAAATCGGTAAACCAGCACCTGTCTGTTTTCTGACGCCAGACCGGGAACGAGATAAAGTCCGACGTACCTCAGCACGTATGCCAGCGCGGTTCCCCGTGACACATTTTGTAATTCTTCCGTAATAAGATCCTCTTTATCCGCCACAATTTGTCGCGCTAAATCTTTTTTAACCATGACCTGATGGGTTAAACTTTTCACCATTTTTTGCAGAAAAACGCTTCGCCGCATATTTTTTGTAGAAAAGCCCACCGGCTGTTCCAGTTCCTGGTACATTTCATTATAGGTATCTGCGGTAAGTCCGAACGGAATTTTCCCCACCGGCACCGAGGCACCTCCTGTAATTTTTTGCGCTTCTTTTTCTGCGTGCCTCATTTCGATGATTTCGGCCAAATATGGATAAATTTCACCGATCTGATTTTGTGAAAAGGTTTTCCCTCCCGGCATCAGGAGTGTATTTTGTGGTGTCAGCATTCCCCGTGCCGACCAGTGCTCACCTCCGATTTCCAGAACGTCCAGTTCTTCCTGGAGCCGTGACCCGCGAATCTGCACGCCATGAAGTTTTATCTCTCTCTGGTTTAGCGCTGCCCCCCACTGCTGGGCTTCCATGGGCTGTAATTTACCGTCACAGAATATTTCCAGCCGAATTTTGTATTTTGGTTTTTCCAGTGCCTGAAACGCATATACAGAAGAGCAGTTCGGGTAAAATGAGCTGAACAGAAATAGAATAAAAAAAATGATATAATACATCTCTGGATTCCTTAAATTTTAGGCTCCCGGCGCGGTTCAGGAACGGATTTTCTTTATTTCTCGACTTCCCCAAAAATGACACCCTTTATTCCGCTTTTCGTTTTAATTTCCATTTTGTGCAGCTCAAAAAACAGATATTTTCCGCGAAGCAAAAATGCCAGAGAAACGGAATTTTATCGTGCATCGGGGATAAGATTAAATTGAGTATAATATTAAATTGTAGTGATTCCCGAACGCCCCGTCAAGTATGTTCCTTTTATGCTTTCTCGCTGTCCGCAGAGGTGCAAAAACCTTCTTCTGAAAGCGTGGCGGCTTAAACAGACAGAGAGCGCGGAAGTCTCCGAAAATCCGTCATTCTGCGATAAAATGTGAAGCTTAAAAAGACAGAGAGCGCGGAAGTCCCACTAAAAAATTCTCTTTTCATATTTCCTTAAAGTTTATATTTTTATACCTGATACACGATAAATTTCCGCTTTCCCGGCATTTTTGCTTGTGGAAAATCCTATTTTTTATGCCCCACAAAACGGAAAGTGGAAGGAGAAGCTGTAAAAAATAAAATTCCATGTTACATGGTTCTGATTTTTTCCAGATGACATTATTCTCTTGGGTCAGAATTTTCTAAAAATCACTTCATTCCCCCATTTTCTCTTCTGGAAAATATTTAGAATGTAAAATTTTGCCGTCAAAAAAGTTTAGATTAAATGCACGATTTAGAAAAAATAGTAAATTTTAACGATTTTTTGTTTAATGTCATAATAAATACCGTTTTTTTGGAAAAATTTTTAAAATTTTTTAAGAATTTTTACTTTTTTCCTTGGATTTTTATAAAAAATTGATTAGAATATATTTTGATGTAAATTGTTTTAGAGATTTATTCCTGAAATCGTGTGGAAAATTAGGAAAGAAAATCCGTGATTCGAGTTAAAAATTCAAAATATTTTATTAATTTTCATATAACCTTAAAATACGTGGCTGGCGTCATGATATTTTAATGAGGAGGTTCACATCTTATGAAGAAGTTTTTGTTTTCATGTATGATGGCTTTCTGTGTTTGTGTTTTCGCGCAAGCAGGGCTGTTCGCACAAGAGTCGGTGACTTCAGTATCTCTTAAGTTTACTGGAGGCGTGGGGAACTGGACAGATAGTTCCACAGATTGGGATCCTGCGGTGCCGACTAAGGATTATGACGTAAATATTTCGACTCCCGGAGACTCTGCTACTGTTAATATTAATAATGGAGGACTGGCGCGGCAAGTTGTTCCTGTTATGTTGAACAACAAATTAACAGTAAATATAAATAATGAAAATTTTAACCTCGAAAATTATTTGAAAGGTTCAGACACTTCCAATGCATTTCAGGTAAGCCGTTTGAATATAAATGCCGGTTCTTCTACTGACACATCGAACGCTTATGTTGTTATCGATCATTCGCAAGGTAAAGCCGTTTACATGGGAATGCCGGGAACCTCTTCCGGTGGCGGCACAGGAACTTTGGGGGAATTTTTTGATGTTTCGATTGGTGGGATTTTAAGGGATTCTGGCTTGACGAGCGTAGATGATTACAAGGCTTGGGATTCAGACTTAAAGTCCTGGGTTACGGAAAACGACGCGACGATATATTTTTTTGCGGAATATAGTAGATACAAAACAGAGGACTATTATAATATGGTACGTTTTCCCGGCACGACAAATACAGCTACGGGTGTTGGGGCTGTTTCTGGTCTGATAAACATAGCTGAATCTGGGCACCTGGATGAATTCGTTTTTGCAGATGCTGTTGCATATTTGAAATGGGAGAGTAATAATTATTATAATCCTGAGTACTATGATATTACTCTTGCTGCTGGCGACTATTGGAAAACAGCTGGTGATACTGGAATCAGTTCAGAATACTCGGACACATATAACGCTGATACTGGTTACATTCGATATACAAAGGGTGAATACGATTATATAATTGGTTTGATATCAGCTCCTAGCGAACATCAATTAAAAGCTGCCAAAATTACCGGTGATTCTTCGGCTGGGGGAACTACTACTTTAACTGCGCTGGATTTGGCGAATCTGGAGTTTCCCACATATTATGCATTAGGCGAGAATGCCGCTCTGGAAGCTTATTCGATTGACGTGTTGGCCCGAGACGGTGCGCAATTAAAGAATGGCGAAACACCGGTGCAGGGTACGGTTTATGACAGTTTATCCTTGAATGGCGGTGTGGCTGCCTGGAAAACCCTGGAATTTAAAACGGTGGCAGATGTTTCGGTTTCCGCTGCGGATTACACTTTACGAAACCATGGTGCGACGATTCAATTTTTGAAGTTTAATGAAGTGAAAGATAGTGAAGGAAATGGCACTGGAAATTATGTTGCCGAAAAAGCAGATACGGGTGTCACGAGCGAAATTAAAGGAAATTATATCGGTTTAAGTACTGTAGATGGTACGGGTACACTGAGAATGTTTGGTTATGGGAACTGTGCGGAAGCCTACACGGACGCTGCAGGAAATGTTGTTACCTCTAAGGATCCTACGGGTTTTGCTCTGTTTGACAGTGACATTTTGAAATTATCTTCTGTCGAGAATGCTACGGATCTTAGCGGTATCTTTTATGGCGGTGGAAAACTTTATCTTGATTTAACGGATGTTAATATTGATCATAATGATTTTAATAAAAATACCATAGCAGGTATTGCGTTCGACTTATTTGACTTCGTATCTTTTGCAGGAGGGCAGAAAACTGATGGATATTTTGATGACGTCGAAATTATCGGAATTCCTACAGTAAGTGGTGATGGAAATGTTTTAGAATATAATCCGAATGATTCCGCGATTATGAACCTTCTCGCGACACACGGTATTCTTGCCTTGACATGGACTGATTCTGATCCTCCGATTACTCCAGATCCTCCAGGTCCCACTCCAGGCCCAGGGGATGGCGGTCAGGTACCGGAACCGAGTACTTTTGTGATGATTATTCTCGGTATTTTCGGTCTGTATTATACACGACGAAAGCGTGCGTAAGTGTGTTGTGCTGAGTCCGACTTTCTCATTTTTTTACCGGCGAGATTTTTTCGCCGGTTTTTTTTTGTGAAGCGTGAAGACAGGAAAAGAAATCTCGAAGTGTGAAGACAGGAAAAGAAATCTCACCGTGCCGTTTCCTTTTTTTTGCTGCGGAGGCGGCCCGTGAAAGTGAGGCGTGAACGGAGGCGAAGCTTTCGGTTTTTCAGAAAATCGGGAAGAAGTTTTTCGGTGAATTTACTAATTTTCCGTTCACTTTCCGTTTTGAGTGTTTTGAAAAACAGGCATTTTCCGTGAGTCAGAAAGGCCGGCCTGCCGTCGGACAGGGAAGCGGAATTAGAGTGCGTGGGTATAAAATGGAAAACGGTAAAATTCGAAACCGTTTTATATGTGATGCACGATAAAAATTCGTTTTTCCCAGCATTTTGTTTCGCGAAAATGCATGCTTTTAGAACCGCACAAGACGAAAATTGAAAGAAGAAGCAGGTACAGAAGGAGCGAAATGTCTGGAATTTTTTCCGTCACCGCGGGCAGGGAGGAAGAGATTTCCCGTGCGATTTCCGTTTTCGCTCATTTCTGGCTGGCAGAGCCGCGTCTTTTAGAAGTTTTTGCTTTTCCACGTATTCAGTTTTAGCACAGCGAGTTTTGCCGCGACGAAAGAATCTTTGGCGGCAGTTTAGGTGCAGACGAAAGACGTTTTCGGCGAATTTTCTGCGTGAATCCGTGATTTTATGGCGGGATTCAGATACTGGCGAAAGACGTTTTCGGTGAATTTTCAGAGTGAATCCGTGTGATTTTCAGGAGGATTCAGATACTGACGAAAGACGTTTTCGGCGAATTTTCTGCGTGAATCCGTGATTTATGGGGGATTCAGATTCTGGCGAAAGACGTTTTCGGCGAATTTTCTGCGTGAATCCGTGATTTATGGGGGATTCAGATTCTGGCGAAAGACGTTTTCGGCGAATTTTCTGCGTGAATCCGTGATTTATGGGGGATTCA